>DASROI010000251.1:0-19703 GCA_035646955.1 Pyrinomonadaceae bacterium | reverse complement strand
CGTTAATACTGAGACCTCGTGTTCGTTTCGCCGCAAATCCCCACTCTTCGTAGACCGTCTGACGATGGCCCACTTGTCCGGCAATCTGTCGCAACAAATTGAGCTCTGGTGCGGGTAACACTATGTCGTCCCACGTTGCTTTGGGCTCAATATGCTGGGCCAGGACATCTAATCTCGGTCGAGTAACAGCCAGGCACGCATCCCAGAATTCTTCCGGACCACTTTCTTCTTGATTAACTTTCGTCGCTGTAGACTCACTAATCTCGTGGATGGCCGAGATATTCAAATCAAACTGACCAGCAAGCCTTGCGGGCAGACCATCGGCAGTTGGTCCAAGCATCTCCTGCCATATTTTTTGTTGTTCAAGTTGTGAAGGCTTCGTTACATCAATCGTCAAGGTACTCCGGCCTAACGCTGCGAGAGCGGGATTGCCGTCCAGGGTGTCGAGGAAAAATAGGCCGTTGCTCCGCGTCAGCAATCTGAAGAGCGAATGTGTGGTTGTCTCTTTGGCGCCAGACTTCTCCAGGTCCTGGTCGTCGATATAGATACCGAATGGCCAGAGCGCCATCTCTCGCTCGATCAGGCGTCCAACCATTTCCAGCTCACCCGCATGAACCGGCATAAGCGCCACGGGGAATCGGAGTAGCTGGATACCTAGAGCAGTTGCAGCGTGAGCGGCGATTAGTTGCTTGCTCTGGAGATCGGTACCTGCCAGTTGAATGATGGGGAAGAACCAATTCGATCGTTGTCGCTTTAGCTGGTTGACGATCGTATTGACATTGGACTGGAATGACTCTGGCAGCTCTTTGCCGACCCCACTCACTTGCAGAGGAAACAGAAGTGGCGACAACCTGTCGTCAAGATAATTAAGCCCCTTGATGTAGTTCACAATTCGTTCATCGGCACGCAAGGCTGCAACCGTCAACGGTTGTGGTCCATGCTGCGTGATTTCGATCAAACGCCAGCGCCGCAGCGGGCGCTCAGGCGAAAGAACGTCCCAGGCAGCTTCATCGAGCACGGTGAGGGCGAGTGCGAAGGTCGGGTACGAACGATGCGGATCATCCTGGGCTCGAGCACACAAGCTCGCGATTCTCGTATCCAATTCCATTCCCACGCACAGCAGAAGTAGATCTTGTTCAAATCGTGAAAGCTTGAATAGCCTGCTGACAATTACGAGCGCGGGCGGTGTTGGTAACAATTCGAGATTCGCAATCTCAGTGTTCAGACTCGTGACGGCGGCATCGTTCAAACTATCAATTTCAGCATCCTCGGCTGCCCGGGCTCCGAACCTCTGATTTGTCGATGCAAAACGAGATAACTTCCAGCGCAAGATCGTCAGCGATTTGCTGAGGTACTCCTCGTTTCGTTTGTGCCATTCACTGGGGCTCGACATTTACGTCACCTGTAGTTTCTGGTCGTCGGCGAACTGAGGGATTTCAGACTGCGGATCGAGAGGAACGCTATCGACCCCATCCACTCGAAGTCGAATCAGATAGGTGCCCACCTCATTCGGCTCAACATGAAATACAAAGTCGAGCGTGTTTGTACTCTTCGGCGCAGGCGCAGGTGATGCAGGAGGTGCTGGTGGGGCTTTGGGCGCGATTTGCCTTCCGCTTCCCAGTAAAAGCACCACTGTCTGATCGAAGCGCATGTGCTGATCATCGACTCGCGCTAATCGGACTTCTGGAGTGCAAGTCAATGTTAACGACACGTCGCCGTTCGCATCCCGAGCCACTACGTTCCCAGGTTGAATTTGCGTAATCGTTGGCCCAATCGAGAGTGGCAGTTCATTCGAGCTCCAGGTTTGTTGTCCGCGTTGCACGATCGCCGTAACGGTATAGAAGCCGGAGAGCCAGGCTGTTTGAGCTGCGGCGTCGTCTGGTAGCGTGATTTTCACGCCTTTGTCGGAGAGTGCGATTGCCGGTGCGACCAGCGAGACCGGTGTGAATCCATTTGCCCGAGAGCTAATCAAGGCGAAACGAACAGCGATTAGACCGTCGAGATTCCTGCCTTCGATATTGAGCTCATCTCCTAAACTCGCACTGCTCTGACCCTTCGGCAGACGAATCGTATCCAGTACCGGCAAGCTCACTCCCGCGATGCTCGAATTACCCTGGTCTTCTTCGCCACGTTGCAGCACAGGCAGGGGCGCGGATGTTGGTCGCGTGCTATCGATCAGAACAACCGTAGCCTCATAAGCGGCTGACAATCGATAGTGAGTTTGAAATCCTGACCATAGTTTGAAGATGTCCTCGAGGGCCATCGGTTGAAGCGACAATCGAATACGTTCGAATTGCTCACTGACACCTGTGTTCGGAAGGGCAGCCTCGATTTCACGCCGCCCGAGAACAGGATGATCGTGCAAGACACTCATCGCTCGACCGAGAATTCGATGGCTCACTGGTTGCGCATCGTCAATCGCGTAGGCGGTCAAGAGATAATAGAGATTCAGCGCCAATGGTGGTTGACCGGTTTCTCCCGGACGTAACTGTCTCGGCAAGTCGGAATTACGATAGGCGAGGTTCGGAAGAATCTGGTACAGGTAAATATTGATCTGTTTGTCAGGAGGATTTGAACCACGCGCTTCGTCAGGCGGTTGCATGGTGACCGCCGTTCCCTGGAGTTCCGGGTCCGAGTTTGGATCCTTAGCGGGATCGAATCCTCTCTCGATCAAACCTCGTATTGTTGCGGTAACCGCGGCGATGGCTCGAGTATTACTCATCTTGCGCCACCTCGGCGCTGCAGTTTCAGATAATCTTCCAGCGGCATCACCGGAGATCTGTGCGAGCCGCGCTTCTCTGAGGCCGAAGATTGGGTCGCCCTGACTTCTATCCGGCCGATCGTCACATTAATTACTGGCTCGGGACTCTCCGTTGCTGCTGGTCCATTCGAATATGCGGAGCCTGCTGACGACGAACGGTCCAGCAACTGGTCCATTGGTAGCGAAGCTCTGAGTTCACGCTCGCGAGCAACGGAGACTTCACCTGAGCGACGGACGCGTTTTGTTTCAGGTGACCGTATGGTGAGTGCTCCACCAACGTCATTACTCGATTCTTCGTTAATGCCATCATTCGAAACAACTTCGCGCGAGATTTCGGCCGGCAGCGACAGATTCGCGGGTTCATCACTTGGGTGGAAGCGCTTTTGTGTTCGAATCTGCCGGGAAGAACGCGAACTCGGAGGACGAACCCTGGCAATGTTGATCTTATCCCTGCCTGGCAAATTCTTTGATTGCGTGTGAACAGCCGGGCTTTCTTCGGCGGGCTTCGCGTTTGGGCCATCAATGCTTTCCGGTGAGCTCAGTGACGCATTCGGTGTTGTTGCCCATGATCCAACTTCATCCTTCTCATCGAACGTCGTAGTCTCACTTAACAGATCCTGGACGGGAAGTTCGACGGCCAGGCTCATTTCACCAGAAGCTTTTTGGTCCTGATGCATTGACACTTCGGGATCACCACCATCTTGAGGAGTAGACAATTGCGGTCTGGTCTCGGGCTTTACCATTCGCTGTTCTGGCGCATGAGGTTCGGCGAGGTTCTGTTCCCCTTCGTCAAAACTCTCGAGGAATTGAACCGGGACATCGTTCGTTTGCGACTCAAAGACTGAAGGTAATCGCGGTGCCAGCAGATTGCCCTGTTGAGTGCTGCGAGATACAAGGTTAGTCAGGTAATCGCTCATGCTCGCAACATCTCCAGGTAGGCCTGGCGTCGCAGCGGGCTGAGCGCCAGAATTTCAGGTTCAGTCCAACCATATCCCGAGGCAATGGTGTGGATCTGACGAAGCAAACGACCGGCCCAAACGGAAATCTCCTGCCAGACGAATGTCACAATGTCGAAGATCACTTCCCATCGATGATTACAATCGGGACACACAAGACTTAGCGAAACATCAGCCTGCGGGTCCCGTTTCGCCAGTTCCGCGGTGCAAGCATCGATCGCCTCGGATGGTAGGTCTGATAACAACACCTCAGCTCCTTTGAATCTCCTTTCAAGCAAGCACTTGCCGAGAATTGACATCTTTAACTCCTCAAGATCGCTCGAATTGTTCAGTGGGAGCAGATCAGTAGAATTTGGGACCCGGTACACGAACTCGAAATCTCCCAGGGCAAAACTAAATGGACCGTATTGTTTTGACCCGAAACTCTTGATCGCAGCTGAGTCGAAATCGATCTCGATATTGCTTTGACACGACGGACACTCGGCGAGTCCGGCGTATTGTGGTCCAAAAAGATTCTCACGCAGCTCAAGCAGGTGAGCATCTCGCTCTCCGATACTCATCTGCTCCAGTTCCTCTCTGCTGGTCGAAGGCCAACCGCCTGCAAGCAAAAGGAGAGCCCGGTGCGGCAACGGCCTGAATTGTCCAAGCTCCCAAATTCGCAGCAGTTCTTCAGCAGAGATCGCGTGCATGAGACGCCTTAGGTAGCCAGGTCAAAGTTCTTTACGCCGCCGGCACTGTGAACGTAGGCTCAGCCGGTTCCGGCACTTCGACATCACGTTCCCAACCTTCGTTTTCCAACTTGATATGCTGAATGGCCACGGCGTTTGCGTTGGCATCGAAGTCAGGAAGCGACTGAAACTCAGACGCCCAACAACGATAGACCTTGTACGAAAGTGCCAGTTGACCCGCTTCGTTATAGACCTCGATGATGATGTCTTTGCGGAAGTCTTTCAGAGAGACTTCGCTGCCCAAACCTGCACCAAAGTTCCAAACCTTGTTGGCCCACTTTTCAAATTCCGTGTCGTGCGTCACGCCGCGTTCAAGTGTGATCGCCTCGTATTCGGTACGCCCTGGGGATTTCCGACTACTGCTGGGATCGCCACCTTCACGGTGCTTCACAACTTCAGTGGTCCGTTTCAGCGCTCCCATCTTGCTGATCCCGGCGACATACCGGCCGTCCCACTTGACGCGAAATTTGAAGTTCTTATAGGGATCGAAACGCTGTGCGTTAACTGTGAACTGTGCCATGCGATGCTCCTTAAATCTCGAATCAAGAAGTTGAAAGATTGTCTCGTTTCAGACAATCGAGGATTCAGTTGAGAAACAAAGACGCGTTTAAGTTTGGATCTGTCCGGCCATCTGCTGAAGTTTGAGGATTACAAACTCGGCAGGCTTTAGCGGCGCAAATCCCACGACAATATTTACTATCCCGAGATTGATGTCGTTTTGAGTGGTTGTTTCTTTATCGCACTTTACGAAGTACGCGTCTTTAGGGGTCTGTCCCTGGAACGCTCCCTGGCGAAAGAGGTTGTGCATGAAGGCGCCGACATTCAATCGAATCTGCGCCCACAGTGGTTCGTCATTGGGCTCAAATACAACCCACTGAATGCCTCGATAGAGACTCTCTTCAATGTAGAGCGCCGTGCGCCTGACGGGGACGTATTTCCATTCAGAGCCAAGCCGGTCATCTCCTTCGAGAGTACGAGATCCCCAGACCACTCGACCCGCAGCCGGAAAAGCACGCAAGCAATTTATGCCCAGAGGATTGAGCTCTCCGTTCTCATTGTCGGTTAAGGGAACGCTGAGTTGAGGCACGCCTACAAGGTTTGCGGCGAGCCCCGCAGGTGCTTTCCACACACCACGTTCTGAGTCCGTACGAGCCATAACTCCGGCAACCGCACCGCACGGAACAAAGTCTTCCACTTGATTTCCACGCAGCGGATTGGGCTGTCGTAAACGCGGAAAGAACAACGCGGCGTAGCTACTCTTGGTGGTGATATAGGCATCGAGGCCGTTCTTGGCGTCGTCTTTATCGTTCCACCCGGCTGGTGGATCAACGACCATCATCGCGCGTCGCTTTTGACAATAGGCAGTGGCTGTCGAAATCAATCCTTCATCCACATTGTCTTCAGCGTCATAGGGAGGAATGCAAAGGAGGTTGAAAAGGTCGGCCTTTCTAAGCGCGTAAAGACCCTGTTTCGCATTTTCGAGTCCTGGACCAGTGAAGTCGTTTTGATCGATTGGCCCACCGTTGGACGCGATGCCGGTGCCCGTGACTTTGTCGTTGGTACCGTTATCGCCCCACAGAGGATTGGCATCAGTTGGCGCGTCATGTGCGGCAGGTCGAGCCCCGGGCAACGCACCGGATGCGCGAGCAAAGTTGGACTCGTTTTGCAGAACACGATCTACGCGGCGTGCATGATTGGGATCGACCGAGACGTTTCTTAATACTTCCGTCTGTCCTGTTGAATCGTCGCGAATCGAAAGATTGAACAGATCAGCGGCGCCACCTGCGACGTCATAGTCGACGCGCGCACGCAACTTATTTCCCCATTCGCCTTCGGAGACGGCGGTGAGTTGCAGTCCATTCGCATCAATTGTCGCTTTTGTAACGGGGGCAGCCAGGCCAACCGCATCTGTTGCTGCGCCACTAACAGAAGCCGGCGTAGCTCCGGCAGCTGCAGCAGCTGCTTCGGCGGCGCTGGCCACAACGTTGGCAGCACGTTTTCGGCCTGGGGCAGCTTCACCGGCTTCCGAGGCTCGTGCGGCCGCGGCAACACTCGCTGCAGTTGCGCCTGCAGCTCCCGCTGCAGTCGATGCAGCAGTCGCAGCATCTTGGGCAGCATCCAACGCGTCATCACGATCGGCTGCCGCTGCGAAGAATGGATGAAACAGACGAACGACTATTGCCTGACTCCCACCGTTTAGATAGAAGTCACGCACGGCAAAGCCAAGACGACTGTCATTCCAGAGCCCGCCAAAAATTCGTTCAAAGTCGGCGTAGCTATTTATGGTGATGGCTTCATTTGTTGGTCCGCGCAACGCCCGGCCAATAAACGCGGTTATAGACGTGGCAACCCCAGTGATCGTCCGCACGCCGCTGGGGATCTCTTCAACGTAGACGCCGGGATAAGTTGGTGCAACTGGCATGAGTGACCTCCAAGGGTAATTCTAGTTAGTTAGAAACACATTAGATGGACCAGGTGGTTGAGAGATGTCGGTATCGGTATTGGTATTGGCCGGCCTGGAAAGCGTTGGAATCATTTGAGTAACTCTTTTATCTCACTTAAACGCTCAGCGTTGATCCGATAGTGCAACTGCGAGTCGGTGCCTTTTCTTTCAATCAACAACTCTTCCTGCACTAGTTGTGAGAGTACTTTTTTCACGGCTGCTGTTTGCGTTTTGACTTTTTGCTCCGGCAACCACCACTCAACGATTCCCGCCAAAGTATCCTGAGCTTCGGGATGACTCAGCAGGTATTGAAGGATCGCACGCGCGATCGGCGATCGGCTCACTTCGTTCATCGAATTCAAGCTCTACACTGCGCGGGCTTTGTGGCAATCGTTGGGCCAGTGAGTTTTCACCGGAAATCAGGTGAAACCACTGGCCCATGCATGACTAAATTGTCCTTGTGGTTCAAGCGGATGTTGGCTAAGTGGTTGCAATCCCACGCCGCACCAGGGTGGACAAAAATGTCCTGGTTAGCTATTGGATTGTCTCGCCTGATGGTTGCGGGTTGGCCCTGATGTAGTGACACGCGCGATCGAGATCAGTTTGGATCTCCACTCGAGTTTCACGGTAGTCCAGGTTTCTGCTTGAGCAGCTTTGCTTCAAAAGTCGATTTCGGTGGTAAGGAGTTTCGTGTTTAGTTCGTGTGACTTAGGGTAAAGTCCAGAAAAACTAAGGACGATCCACAAAGTCACACGAACCAACCGCAACACTCCTGCCTCGAGCTAGCTCCGAGTTTTCACAAAGCAGTCATGATTTCTTTGCGACGGCAAATTAACCTTGACACCTCGAAAGTCCTCCACTAGCATGCCGCCCGTTACAAATAGTTAAGACGAGTTAAACATCTCGTCTCCTACGTTCAAAGGACCCTGCCCAGAAGTCCGCGGACGCAGTGCTTGTTTCAGTTACGGCCATGCGTCATAAATTTTCCATTTTCAAGGCTTTATCAACGTATTCGCGCCTAACGGTGTTCGTCGACGCAAGCGGACTACCGTTTCAGGCGCACTGCAAGCCGCCATCCGAAAGATAGAGGCTCCATGAAAATAGAGCGTCAAAAGGCGGGGGAATATTTACCAATGAAAAATCGATTCCTATCTGTTGAGTTTCCCAATACCTGCCGTGCCCGATACTTCGCAATCGAGCCAGCATCCGACCTGTTGATTCAGCCTTTCTCTGTAATCGCAGGGGCCCAGACCTTAAATGGAGTCGCCGTCTCGCGCTCAAGCTGAGAAGCATTTAGAGCGCTGGCCACTCTACCGGGTTCGCCGGCAAATCCGTTGTTACGCACCGCCAACTGAGGTGGACCACAATTGTGATCTCCATCTCGAAAGAGGTGCTTTCCCAACTTGACGAAGCCTCGCAGGCATAGACGTTGTTACAAGGGAAAGAGCACATGTATTCCGAACGGATACTCCTCATACACAACCAGTCGGACACGAGGGTGTTCCCAATTCTCACCGATATTCTCGACCCTCATTTCAAAGTTGATCGCGCTACCTACCCGAGTACGAACGGGCACAGCAGTACCGGAGAATTCGCCAGGCATCTCGATAAGACGATTAAACAAAACAATCCCGATCTTGTAGTGCTGATAGCCTCGGATGGTTCATTGTCGAATCGAGTGCGCGTTCTGAAGTCGATCAATGAAACTGCGGGCGAGATACCATTAATACTTGCGCTGGAACCATGCCATTCTGATGAAGTTATTGAACTTCTCCAATTCGGCGCGTCTGACTTTATAGTCTCGCCATTTAAGGCGTCCGAGGTCCTGACGCGAGCCTGGAGGCTGTTGAGATCAATTGATGCTCAACCGAGATCGGTCTCGACGGGAGTGCGCCCAGGATTCAATAAGATCATTGGAGAGAGTCCGGCACTCCTGGCCCAACTCCGTCGCATTCCACTGATTGCAAAATGCGAAGCCAATGTGTTGATCGGAGGCGAAACGGGAACCGGCAAAGAACTTTATGCGCGGGCGATTCACTACAGTAGCGGGCGAGCCGGCAAACCCTTCATGCCTGTTAACTGTGGCGCCATTCCAATTGAATTAGTCGAGAACGAATTGTTCGGACATCAGCGGGGAGCATTTACGAGCGCCTCTACGCTTCAGCCTGGTCTGATTGAAGAAGCGAATGGTGGAACACTCTTCCTTGATGAGATCGATTGTTTACCACTCTCAGCGCAGGTGAAGTTGCTGAGATTTCTACAGGAGAAGGAATACCGGCCGCTCGGTTCGGCCAAGGTTCGGCGCGCTGATGTTCGCATCATTGCCGCAAGCAACCTCAATCTGGAAGAAGCCGTGGGGAACGGTAAGGTACGGCAGGATCTATTTTACCGGTTGAACATTATTTCGCTTTTGTTACCGCCACTGCGAGACCGTCGTGACGATATTGCTTTACTGGCCAGCCACTTCATAAAGAAGTATTCAGAAGAGTTTGATAAAGAGGTGAACAATTTATCTGATGAGTCACTGAACGCATTGATGGTCCATAATTGGCCCGGCAACGTACGCGAGTTGGAGCACGTAATCGAACGGGCCATCGTGATGTGTGAAAGCTCAACGCTGCAGGTTGGCGATATCAAGTTATCTTCAACCGAAGCTCAGGCACCACAGCAGTCATTGCAAGAAGCAAAGGCACAGGAGATCGCGCGTTTCGAGAGGAACTACATTCAAGGTCTCTTGTCAGCTTGCAAAGGGAACATCACGCGGGCGGCCCAGGTGGCGCGGAAAAATCGTCGCGCATTCTGGCAGTTGATTCAGAAATACGAGATCGACGTCGCCAAATTCAAACCCGCCCGCTAACAAGATTTTCTCTGTGCGATCTCTGTGTTCTCTGTGCCTCGGTGGTGAGATCTTTGGCCGTCATTTCTAACCACAGAGTCACAAGAATCGCACGGAGGATGACTAGCAGTTCCTTTTTAGGCCCTCCAAAAAGATTCTCAATGATTTCACCTGGGTCTCTTTCCCCACGTTGGTGAGGCTGGCTCTTTGTCCGATCGGTCCACCGGATGCTCCTTCAGCATTCGCATCGCCTCCTGAACAGCTCGTTCCAGTTGAGGATCTCGTCCTGCGATTACATCCTTCGGATAATTCTCCACGTCTATATCCGGCGCGACACCTTCGTTCTCAACGGCCCACCTTCCATCACGGGTAAAGAATCCACCGCGGGGAGCAATCATCGAGCCTCCGTCAATGAAGGTCGGCGTATCAGCAGTATGGACCAGACCGCCCCATGTTCTTTTTCCAACCAATAGACCGATCTTTCGTCGCTTGAACATGTAAGGCATCAAATCACCGCCTGAGCCGGCCATCTCGTTCACAATCATCACCTTTGGCCCCCAGATTCCTGCCGATGGACTCGTAAATGGGTATCGGTCGCCAGCGACGTTATTGAAATAGCCATCGAAGTCGCGCTGGAGAACGTCAATAATATAGTCGGCAGCCGAACCGCCTCCATTAAATCGCTCGTCCACCACAACTCCTTTCTTGTCCTGCTGTGAAAAGTAGTACCGATTGAAGCTTGAATAGCCGGGTTGGCCTGTATTCGGTAGATAGACGTAAGCAAGTTGGCCGTTTGAAAGCTGTTCGACTTTTCGCCGGTTCGACTCGACCCATGCCCGAGTTCGCAATGCTTGTTCGGTCGCAACCGGCACAACCACCACCGTGCGAGCGCCTTGCATAGTTGGCGTACTGTTAACTGTCAACGTTGTCTGCCGGTTAGCTGTGCCATCAAGCAACCGGTAGATGTTGTCAGGGGCTTTCAATTCGATCCCATTTATCGCAAGTATATAGTCGCCAACACCGACACTGGCGCCGGGCGTTGCTAATGGCGACCGCAGATCCGGATTCCAACTCTCATTGTCATAGACTCGCGTCACCTTGTAGAAACCGTTTTCGATGTCAAAATCTGCGCCTAACAATCCTCCAACAACCTGCGGAACGGTTGGCATATCGCCGCCGCGAACGTACGAATGCCCGATCGCGATTTCAGCACCCATCATGTCGAGCAGGTAGTTGAGATCCGCGCGGTGCATCACATACGGGAGCATTTGGCCGTACATCTCTTTCATCCTCGGCCAATCAGATCCATGCAGATTGGGCACATACAGATAATCTCGTTGATTGCGCCAACCTTCATTGAAGATCTGCTTGAACTCTTCTTTCGGATCCAGGTACATGCGGAGGGCAAAATTCAAACGACCAGAACCAGCCGGTGGCGGAGTGCGGTCGGCATCAACAAGATAGAGTTGTGGAACCGGAGGTGGTCCACCGGCAGCACCCTGACCTTGACCAGCACCACCTCCAGCAGCAGCTCGATAGACCAGCTTCCGATGGTCAGCGCTCACTTCATAAGCTGCGACCCCCGATACGAAAGTGTTGCTTCGTCGATCGCACAGGCGATAGCGAAGTAGTTCGTTTCCGACACCACCTTGTCCGCCTGCACCGGCTCCACCACGGCCAGCTTCGAGAAAGAACACATTGCCATCGATACCAGCTTGAAGATCCGAGTACTGTCGTTCGGGAACCCCGGGCACCGAGACAATCCTTTGTGACAAACCATCGAAGTCAATCTGAACCGTAACCGGTTGTCGTTGTCCACGTGGGGCGCCTTCAGATGGACCACCACCTTCCCCACCGCCATCGCTCGCGCATGTACCCGGTTGTAATCCTCGGGTGCCCGTGCCGACGCCGCGATCTTCATCGCTCTCCGGCAAAAGTGGACTTGGATCGGTCTTTTTTAAAACTGCGAAGTAGAGCCCAAAAGTCTCGTTATGATCGTACGACGTCATGTCGAGCCATTGTGAGCGCAAGCCGAAATCAGTCGAGGCTAAAAACCAGAGATACTTGCCACTAGCGTCCCATGCCGGGAAAACTGCATCTGCCAGCCCATCTGTCACTTGTTTTGTTTCGCCGGTATCGACGTTACTGACGAAGATGGCGTGGTAGAGAGATCGCAACCGGCTAGAATAAGCCACCCACTTCGAATCAGGACTCCAAACAGGATTGAGCGTGCGACTGGGAACCATCCATGGATCATTACCTACGATCTTCGCCTCTCCAGTAGCAACATCGAGAACCCAAACCTTCAGGTTAGTATCGGTATACAAGATCCTTTTGGAATCAGGAGACCATGAAGGAGTGTAGTAATGAGTTGGATTTTTGAGCGTAATCTCGCGCGCAGGAGTTAGACCATCCTGAGACTCGATCACCAGTTTGTACTCACCCGATTTGTCACTAAAGTAAGAAACAGACTTCCCATCCGGAGACCACGCCGGATCGCGCTCGGCAGAGCCGCTGGAGTTTGTCAGGTTTCGCACGTCGCCTTTGTCTGCCGGTATGGTGAAAATCTCACCCCGCGCTTCGACGACGACTCTCTTGCCGGCCGGCGAAAGAGCCATGCTAATGAGTCTATTCGAAACGTCTTCCCAGTTCGCCATCATCCAGGGGAAGTCACCTGCAGCGGAAATATTTACAACCTTTTCTCTCCCGCTTTTTGGGTCGAGTTCGTGAACGTAGCCGGCTTGTTCAAAGACAATAGCTCCGGCGCCCGAATCCATCGCCTTGACATCGAAGTCGGTGAACTTTGTTATTTGAGAAAGTTTCTTGCTGGAGGCCTCGTAGGACCAGACGTTGGCAACGCCATCGCGATCGGAAATAAAGAAGACAGTATCGTCGACCCAGACAGGACACACATCTTTGGAATCTGTCCAGGGAGGTGTGACAAGATCATAGGTCTTTAAGTCAACAATCCAAATCGGACGGTTCTGTCCACCCCGATAATTGCGACGCTCTTCATCCCACGAGTTATTCATGCGATACGCGATATGAGAACCATCAGCTGAAATTTTGCCCTGGTATGCGCGCGGCAACGGCATTGGCTGCTCAACACCACCTTCCATCGCCACCGTCCAGAAACGTGGAGCACCTGACGGCGCCCATGTCGCACGGGTAGATGAAAACAGGATCGACTTCCCGTCGGGCGTCCAACCTTCAACCATGTCGGCGCCAGGATGCCAGGTTAACCGTCGTGGCTCACCGCCTTCGGCCGACACCAGGTAGACATCAAAATTTCCCGCGTACTCTCCACTGAAAGCAATCCATTTTCCATCTGGTGAGAAGTGTGGATTTGCAGTTTGTCCTTGAAAACTTGTGAGTCTCCGCGCACTTCCTCCGTTCCGGGGCGATACCCAGATGTTGTTTGCATACGCAAACGCAATCTGACTTGAACTAACTGTTGGTGTTCTCAATAACCTTGTGCCGGCGCCGTGGCCATTTTGAGCAACTGCGTGAGTCGCGCTGAAGGTCAGGAGAGTAACCAAAAAGACAAGGGTCTTAGAAAAATTCATCTGTGGATCCTCACACAAAGACGCAGAAGAACCTGCGAAAGAAAATAAATTCAGCTTAGTGATTATGTTGGCTTGACTGGAACTTGCCGTGCCCCAAGTTTTTAGCACGTCCCCGTCTGGCTCGCAAATAATATCGGGCGAAAGGCCGCCCTGAAGTCACAGAAGAACTTGAAGTGTAGTGTTTCTGTCATGAGTGTTACAAAAGAAACCAGCATATTGACTAGCAAAGATGATTAAGCGATAAGACACCCAACACTTAGGGATTTAACGCCGTTTCTCCCCACGATGCCACGACCCAAAATTAGAATGGAGCTCGAGCCTTTTCGCACGTGTGCACTGGTTTGTGCTCTCTGTTGTAACGGAATTCCAATACGCGTCAGGCGTGTCTGGAGAAGAACACGGGGGAAACCAATGCGAAAACATTTTCGCTTAACTTCAAGATTCGTCGTCCCACTCTGCTGCTTGATATTCAGCGCTGTAGTAGCCCGGGCTGATAGCTTTCAGATCGTTGGGAACAGCAACTCGACGGCTACCGCAACACTGAACATTACAACTCTGTCGGATACGGAACTTTGCTTCACGATCACAAACACGTCACCCGGGGTGGTTACCGGCGTTGGATTTGCTCTTCCGGGGACAAATACTTTCACAATGGAATCGATGACGGGAGGAACAGGGACATTTACGTTCTCGACGAATCCCGGCAACGTTCCGCAATTCAATACTGCCGTTCTGGACTTCGCGTTTGTCACTAACAGCGACAACTTTGCTGGAGGAAATCCGCCCTCTGGTACAGGACCTGGTCAAACCACACCGCTGTTTTGCGTCACCGGAGACTTTTCCGGATTTACTCAGGCAGAAATTGCCGCGGCTGTTTTCGTGAGGTTCCAATCTCTGCCCACTGGCTCGGGAAGTGACGTGGGGACTGTAACGCAAACGCCTCCAACCTCAGTACCTGAACCCGCTTCAATGATCTTGCTTGGATCGGGATTGATGGCTACGGTGGGAGTATTGCGTAAGCGACGCAGAAGTTAGAGACAGAACTCATTCCGCTTTCGCTTCACTCTTACGGGTCCCACAAGATTCGTAAGAGTGATTTTTTTAGAGAGCCACTCTTTGAGAATTATGACTGATATTCTCTGCGTCTCTCTGCGATCCTCAGCGTCCCTCTGCGTCGATTCTGATCTAAGGTGTAAAGCTCTTTGGCAGTAAAACACCGCAGAGGGACGCTGAGGATCGCAGAGAGACGCAGAGGATCAGTGCCGGATCAGGGTTGTCGGCTGGTTGGAGATTTGTCGCGCACGGTTCATTCTGTTTACAATTCAGCACCGTTTCCCCGTCCAGTGTAGAGTTTCGATACTGAGTGCCTGACGAGTTCGTTCTTAGCGGCGATGTCACGCACTGACGAGCATCAGTGATAAAGAGCACTCTCTGTGTGACTTAATCGCGCAAAGATTTCAAACGCCCACCATCCGGTCATTTAACACCGGAAAGACACGAGGAGAAGCAAAAATGAGGTCCCTTAAGAAAACTCATGTTCCTGTTTACGCAGTCCTGTTTTTACTATGTTCCGCAGCCGTGACACTTGGACAAGTTATCGTGCCGCGACCCAGTCAGAAGGCGAGTGTCATGCAAAGAATAGGTGTCACAGATGTGACCATTACATACAGTAGACCTGGTGTGAAAGGTCGAAAGATCTGGGGAGATCCCCTGCCATCTCAAACATCGGCGACTGGCGAAGCTACCCTTGATGACCAGAACGCACGTCCTAAGGACGCTGTAATCGTTCCTTATGGACACGTTTGGCGCACCGGGGCAAATGAAGCCACCATGTTTGTCATCACTGATGACGTTTTGATTAACGGTCAAAAACTGCCGGCTGGCACTTATAGTCTTCACACCATTCCGACCAAGGACGAATGGACCATCGTGTTCAACGGCACCTCAAATCAATGGGGCAGTTTCGACTACAACCCGGCAAAAGACACATTGCGAGTTAAGGTAAAACCGCAGTGGGTGAACGATAATCAAGAATGGCTCGAGTACAGCTTCGATCCGGTGACCGATAATTCTGCCCAGGTTAACATTCGATGGGAAAAAATCTCCGTGCCCTTCACGGTTGAGGTGCCTGACGTCGCCGCGGTGACGCTCGCAAAACTGCAGAGCGCAGTTGGAGCGGCAAAGCCGGACGATTGGCGCACTCCATTGCAGGCAGCTTCTTATGCACTTAATAATAAGAATGCGGCTGACGACGCACAGGGAATGGCGTGGTTGGAGCAGTCGATCAAGGTGAAACCGACGTTTCAAAACCTTGCGAGCAAGGCAAACGCACTTTACGCAGCTGGCAAGAAAGACGAAGCATTGGTCGTAGCCGAGCAAGCACTACAACAAGGCAAGGCAGATAAAGTTGATACAGCTGCTTTCGAAAAGAGGGTGGCGACGATGAAAGCTGGTAAGTAGGCTTTAGCTGGTCCCGCAGTTAACTTGGTCCATTCCCGGGAAGCAACCTGACAAAGTTGCTTCCTTGATTTTCTTAGCAAGCTCTTAAGATTTCGTTTTTTAACAAGGTTTCCGCTGCAGTAGTCGCGGAGGCAGTTCGAACGTCCCTGAGACACTGTGTTAAGAATCTAATTTGCCTTAGGACTTCGTTAGTGTTATTTCGTGTGATTTGGTGGATAGCTTTTCTCGGAGAGTAACTTCGATCCACGAAATCACACGAACAAGAAACTGATAGTAATCCGAGGTTCGACACAGTCTAAGTAAACGACGACAGTCCTGGATCACAGTTCGTGACGAAGCCGAAATGTGGTTGCACAATCATCGGGCTCTTTGTAAGGTTAATCGTCAACATTCTTCCAATCCAACGTTCATTAAAATGGGTGTAGCAAAACTAACCGATACAAACACCATCGTTCCCGACAGCAAGTACGCGCTCATCGAGCGTGAACGCCGCTTTCTTCTTGAAGATCTTCCAGAAGGCCTGTCTCGCGCCGACTCACATACCCAAATTACCGACAACTACATCGCTGGAACGCGGCTCCGCATTCGCAAGGTGCGAGACCCACGGACAAACAAGTGGATCGTTAAATTCAGTCAGAAGTTTGCACCCGAGCCACAGGACTTCTCGCGCACCATAATTACCAATACCTATCTAAACGCCCTCGAGGCCGAGACCCTTTCCGTTTTCAACACAAATGAGATTCGCAAGAATCGCTACCAATACGAACTCGATGGACGAACATTCTCGATCGACATGTTCCTCGGCGACCTTTTTGGTCTCGTCATGGCTGAGGTTAGCTTTGAAACCGATGAAGAGATGAAAGAGTTCAAGGCACCGCCATTCGCCATTGCCGAGGTCACGAACAACGAACTGTTCACCGGAGGAAGGCTTTCTGAACTGACATTTGCTGATATTCGCCCTGAAGTCCTACAGCTACTCGGCAAGAATAGGAGTACTCAGACTGGTGCTTAAAAGGTTTCTAATCTGCCTGTTGTTGTTTGTCCCAATAAGCTGCAAAAGAACCCCGCCCTCAGCTACTTCCCAGCCGCCCGCAACAACTCAGTCGCCACAGGCTCAGTTGGACCATGTCAGTGGAGGCGCGGCGCCGCTTGACACTAAATACTTCAAGGGCTCGATCGGCACCTCGTTGGATCTACAGATGAAATTGGTTCGGTCAGGCGACCAGCTGACGGGAAGCTATTTCTATCAGCGCATCGGCACGAAAATCGACCTTCGCGGCACCGTGGATAAGGACGGCAATGTTTCTCTGGAGGAGTTTGATCCCTCCGGCAAACAAACTGGTATCTTCAAAGGTTTGTGGCAAATAGATGCGGCCACTGGCATGGTCTCAATCGCGGGCAACTGGTCGAAGCCTTTGAATGACAAGAACGCCGATAAAAAGACGGCTTTTTCTATTCACGAGGAACCGATTTCTCTAACTGGCGATGCAGAACTCGTGACCAAGCAGATAAAAGAGAGCAACAAGAAGTTAATGTACGAGATCGCGGTACAGTATCCTCAACTATCAGGAAGCGCGAACCCAAACTTTGAGAAGTTCAATCAGGCTGTTCGCGGCTCGATCAATAAGAAGGTCGCCGCCTTCAAAAAAGAGGTGGCGCCGCAGCCTGACGATGAGCCACGCCCCGAGGGCTCCATGGGGAGCGATCTCAGTGTCAGCTACACGGTCGAGTTGGCCCAGGATGATCTGGTGAGCGTCGACTTTTCGATGTCGAGCTATTACCAGGGCGCGGCGCATCCGAATGCTTTTTCCGAGGCTATTAACTTCGATTTGAAAAATGGAAAACAGTTGAAGTTGAGCGACCTGTTCAAGCCAGGCGCAAAATACCTGGCGGCAATCTCGGCTTATTGCGTCGCTGATCTCAAGAAACAGTCAAAAGCTAAGGACAACATGCTCGACGACAGCACTATTCAGAGCGGCGCTGGTCCAACCGCAAAGAATTATGAGAGCTGGAGCATCACGAAGCGAGGAATCGGTATAAACTTTGATCCCTACCAGGTTGGACCATACGCGGCTGGACCTCAGTATGTTTTGGTGCCTTATTCAGCGTTGAAGGAAATGATCAATCCGGATGGACCAGTGGGTCAATTTGCGAAGTGACCAATTGCCTCCGCTAGTTTGGATCTGTGTTGCACGAAGTATGCTTTGCGCAAAAAGCAGGATGCGACAATTAAAAGTACCGCGAGCGAAGCGACCGGAAGCCACACTCAACAAAGCAGTTGTGAGAAAGCCGCGGAAAAATTGAGCGTGGCATCCGCTTCGCTCGCGGTACTCAAAGGCGGTTTGAGTGGCTAGCTAAATTCGACTTGTACAAAGTCCACTAAGGATTCGATCGGCAAAATGGCGGAACCCATAATAATCAGGCGGGCTCCGCTACTCCGGTATCGCGATATTCGCGGGAGTGGGCCCGCGAAAAATATAAAGCCAGCAAACAAGCAACCGCCATAATCGCGGAACCAGTCCAGAAGGTAACAAACAAGGAATGGTCACTCATGTAGTGGGTTTCACCGTCCGCACCCATATGAGCGGCTGAACTGTTTATCAGGACCGCCGCCAGGAATGGACCCACCGCACGGGCCAAACTCGCGACTGATTGAGTTACGCCAAGCACCGTACCTTGTTCTGCCGGCCCCACACTCTTCGAAGCGAGACTATTGAGCGCTGGCGTCGCCAGCGAATTACCTAACGAAAACACTCCACCGCCAATTAGTAACGCTGCCAGTCCTCCCGCCGCCGGTCCCACAAAAGGTACTGCAAACAAGCTGGCCGCAAAACAAAATGCGCCGACAACTACCAGCGGTAACTCGCCAAATTTCTTAACGAGCCGGCCAATCAATCCACCCTGAATGATTACCGCGATCACCCCAACGTACGCGAATAAGTAACCATTGTGTTGCGCGTCATATCCAAAACGAAACATCGTGTACAGCGAGAACGATGTTGTCATGATTGAAAACGCTACGATAAAAAGAAAATAGATCGATAACACAAAGCCTAGCCGAGGTTGCTTTAACGACTGCAGCACATACTGTAGCCCACGCCCCCTTGCAGCAGCATTACGGGCTGGATGGTCCGGAGTTACTGTCTCTTCGAGTGTGAAGTAAAGCAGCAGTGCATTTGCAAAACAAAGACCAGCAGCAAAAAAGAACGGAACGTGAATCCCCCAGCGCGTGAGAATTCCGCCGATGGCTGGTCCAAAAATGAAGCCGAGGCCAAACGCTGCGCCGATCAAGCCCATGCCCTTCGCGCGATTTTCCTTGGTGGTAATGTCGGCAATATAAGCCTGGGCGGTTGAGATGTTGCCGCCGGTAATTCCATCGAGTATGCGACCCACAAAGAGCATCCATAGCGTCGTGGCATAGCCGAGCACCAGAAATCCGATGCCAGTCCCGATGATTGAAATCAACAACACCGGGCGACGACCATACTTGTCTGACAATCCGCCGAGAATGGGTGAGAAGATCAGCTGCATTAGCGAATACGAGGCAAACAATAAACCTACCGTTCTCGGCGTCGCATTAAAGATTGTCCCCTCGGCATAAAAAGGCAGGACCGGAATTACAATTCCAAAGCCAACGAGATCGATAAAGACAGTTGTGAATATAACGATGAGTGGCGATCGTTTCATTAAGTTGTTGGGCGGCACTGCCTGGCCAGGCACTCTCTAAAATTGCGAAATTACTGTTACCTAATAATAGTTATTTGGATCGCGATCCACCGAGCACATCCGGGAAACGGTTATTTGAAGCCCTCATCTACACTGCACAACCTCTTCTGCCGGACCGCGCGCGTCCTCGCGGGCTAAATCGGCTTCTGTTTAAAGTTGGCCCGCGAGGACGCGCGCGGTCCGGCAGAAGAGGACGCGATTGATTGTTGATTACGAGAACATCCGAG
>DASROI010000250.1:0-9656 GCA_035646955.1 Pyrinomonadaceae bacterium | reverse complement strand
CGTGGAGGGCTCGAACCTCCGACCCGCTGATTAAGAGTCAGCTGCTCTACCAACTGAGCTAACGGCCCTCACCAAATGATGCGTGAAATTATACGGTCGGTGAACTATGTGTCAACTGGAGGAGTGGGCTTTGATCCTGGGCCTTTGATCTTTGGCCTTTGGTCTTTAAGTGTTGCCTCAAGATGTACCAGATCAAAGGCCTAAGATCAAAGATCAAAGACCCAACCCCTATGCTGCTGCGGAGCACTCGCTTTGGCTCAGAAGCTTATGAACTGAGTTGATGAGTTCTTCAATATCGGGTTTAGCAACATAAGCAGCGGCGCCGGCTTGCATTGCTTCGTGACGATGAATCTCGTAAGCATCGCCGGTGTAAAAGATGCAGGGAACACCGGGCTTTAATTCATGTAAAATCTCACATAACTCAATCCCGGTCCCATCAGGCAACCGCTTATCAAGTACAAAGAGATCGAATTCAACTTCCGTGGCGAGAATTGATGCCTCCTTCATGGTCGCTGCGGTGTGAACTTCGTAATTCTCTTCCACAAGTAACAATTGCAGCATTTCGGATGTATCGCGGTGATCGTCCACGCACAGGATCTTGCACTTCGGTTTGGACATTCAGGGGGAAACCTCCTTGTTCGGTTAAAGGATACCTAGTAACTCAATGGCGATGTAAAGCCCTGCGGTTGATTGGAATTATAAACGGGGCCAGACTTCTTTGCTATCTCGGAGAGTGGTCCGGCAAAATTGATCAGTCATCAATTTAATAATTAGCAATGATCAATTCATGGCTTTGCACAAAAAGTAACATGCCAACAGTACAGTACCGCGAGCGAAGCGATCGGATGGCACACCCAACGAACCAACCATCAGAGGCGTAATGTCGAGTGTGCCATCCGGTCGCTTCGCTCGCGGTACTGTACTGCTCGCTCGACACTCACCAAGATTAGAGTTTTTGTGCAAAGCCTCAACTCATAATTGATCATTTTCCTGGTTTCTGGAACCTGGCCCAGATTCGGGCTTTGCTATAAGTACGACGTATTCAGGATCGTCACCTTTCTTGCGATCCCAGATACTGGATCAAGGGTGGGCAGCCCTCCTGCCCACCGGTTTATTTTTTCGAGCTTTCTTGTTTCTGTTGAAGACTCAGAGACTTTTGCATCGCCTTTAAAATCTGCGCCAACACTTCAATATCTTCATCATCCGGCTCGAGTGCACTATATTTCTCGAGTGTCGCCGTGGCCGCCGCCAGATCTCCAAGCTTGTGATAGACCAGCGACAAATTGAAGTATACAAGTGAGAAATTGGGCTCAATCTGCGCTGCTGCCTCGTAGTGTAACTTTGCCAGATTTAAATTGCCGGCATCATAGTAGAGATTCGCAAGGTTGTAATGAGCCTCCACGTGTCGAGGATCATTCTTCAAGGACAGGGTAAAGTTGTCGAGCGCTTTGGTGAGTTGTCCCTGCTCAAGGTTGATTATGCCAAGATTGCAATAAGCCTCGGCGATGTTGTCACCCTCACTGATTGCTTCGAGATAGTGTTCGGTCGCTGCGGCGTCGCCGCGCTCGTGTAAAAGCAGCGCTTCTTCAAAGGGAGTAAGAAGACGTGCAAGTCTACCCGGTTCAGTTCGAAACAGGTTCAGCTGGCCCTGGAGTTCGGCCTCAATCTGGCGGATGCTGTGACCCTGCGCTCGTAACTCGCGAACACGGCGAAATTGAGTCAGGGCCTGGAAATCGTAAGTGAGTTCTGCTTCGGGTGAAGCAGCCGCGGCTTGTATGATGCCTTGTTCTGTCCATCGTTTAATAGTCTTCTCACTGAGACCAAACAGCTGTTTGATCTCCTTGATCGAGTAAGAAGATTTGACGCGTTGATAGTCCGCCTTAAACGGGACAGGAGAGGGAAACGAAATTACCTTGATGTTATTTTCTTTCATCTAGCTCGCGAAATCGCCGGTTACCTCTGCTTACGAGGCTTTTCGCTTCTTAGCCACCTTTGGCTTAACCAGAGTGATCTCTGGTTTCTTTTTAGCCGCAACCGCTGGAGCTTTCACCATTGGTTTACGGTTAGACTGCTGCAAACTCTTTTTCAGCGCGCTCATAATATCAAGTCTAGGCAGTTCTTCAACTTCAAATTCAACAACTTTATTGCCTTTAATCTTTGAATCGATCAATCTTCGCAGCGCCGTATGATAGTTGTCTTCCGTATCGATCTCCTCAAGGGTTGTCACCATCTCCTGTACGAGAGTGGCGGCGAGCTTGAGTTCATTCTTATTTAGCTTCTGAGCGGTCAGATTTTTTGCAGCTTCGATGTCAGGCACATCTTCCATTTTGCGCAATTCGTGCGGGTAGTGAAGTTTCTGTAGTACGAGTCCGTCTTCATGGGGAAAGATTGCGACCAGATCCTCACGGTCACGCAGCACGACTTTTCCGACACCGACTTTTCCGGTCTGTTTCATTACTTCGCGCAGCAGCGCGTAAGGTTTTTCTGAAACGGGGCCATCAGGTCCGGCGAAATAAGGTGAGTCGTAAAAGGTCGTCGGAATCTCGGAACGGTCGACAAAGCCAATAATATCGACAGCTTTAGTGGTCTTGATTTTGATCTTGGCGACGTCTTCCGGCTCGACGATGGCGTAGCGGTCGGGTTCGTACTGGTAGCCCTTAGTGATCTGATCGTTGGTGACTACTTCGCCGCACTTCTTGCAGCGTTTGTCATATCCGATCGGGCCAAAGTCTTCACGGTGAAGCTGGTTAAACTGGATCTTCTCGCTGGTTTCAATGGCGTTATAGACCCGAACGGGGATGGCGACGAGCAAAAAACGGATGTGACCTTTCCAAATGGACCTCATAAACAGGTATCTCCTCATGCGAAACGCGGGCTCTCACCCGCGCTGTGTCTCGCCTGTGGGACAGTGGCGAGTGTGCGCATTATGCTGCGATTTTTGGGTCTAAGTAAAGAAGAATCCCCGTCGATCCAGGGTTACGGCGAAGGTGTTGGCCAATTTTCAGCCCAGGGTTGAGCTTTGGCAAACCTGGTTAAGGCAAACCGACTTTTCATACAGACTCTTAGAGTGCGTGTAGAAGCGCATTTCGCATAGCGGTTGCCGATTGCCAGCGTTGGGTCGGGTCTTTAGCGAGCGCTCGATCAATGATGTCGCAAACCATCTGGGGGATTTCGCTTGCTCGTTCGCGCAGAGGTACGGCCGGTTGTTCAAAGATTGCTCGAATCGTGTCGTTGATGCTCGTCTTCTTAGTGAGATCGAGCGCCAGGGTGCCCGTCAACAAGCTATAAGCCGTCATCCCAACGGCGTATATATCGGATTGTGGTTTGACGTCTCTGAAATTGCGCAATTGCTCCGGCGGCATATAAGCGAGCGTTCCAGCCATTTCGCCAGCCATTGTCACACCGCTCATTCCTGAGTGGGTAAAACTCTTCGCGAGGCCAAAGTCAGTCAACTTCGCCGTCAGGTTGGGTGACTTTCCCGCGACCAGAATATTCTGATCCTTGAAGTCGCGGTGAATGTAACCCTGCATGTGCGCGTAGGCCAGTGCATCGAGCGACTGCGAGATTATCGAAATTGCGTCCGGGTAGGTGAGTCGGCCACCACAATTTTCTGCCAGCTTCGAAGCATCTGGCCCATCAACAAATTCAGTCACCAGGAACACGACACCGTTGTGAGTACCGCGGTCAATAAACTCCACGATGTTTTTATGTTTGAGCGCGGCTGCAACGTCGATCTCTCGCATGAATCGCTTGAGTGCTTTGTCGCTAACGGCAAACTCAGGTAACAGCGTCTTGATCGCAACGTTCCGGCCGGTTTGATGTTGCCGGGCCAGCACTACGCAACCCATTCCACCACGTCCCAGAATCCTGACGGTATCGAACCCCGGTACACCTTGTGGCGCACGCTTTAACTCTATCCGGCATTCTTCGCAGATGAAGTTTAAGCGTTCGTTTTCGTCTGCCGCCTGTGCGTAGTCTCGCCGGCCACAGTTCAGACATTCAACCTGGACCATAACCGGGCGAGTTGGCGGCAAGGCGTCTCGAGTAGTTTCGTCCTCGTCGTCATCAGAGGTTGAAGCCTGAACCTCGACCAACAGGATAGTCTCGCCACCCTGTACCCGGTCGCCATGCCTTAGTGAAGCCTCGTGCACCCGCTGGCCGTTTACAAACGTCCCGTTGGTTGAATCAAGGTCTCGCAAAAACGAATGGGGTGGATTGATCTCGAGCAGGCAATGATGTCGAGAAAAATACCGGTCACTAGCGAGACAGAGATGAGCCTCGGGCGTTCTACCAATGAGGAAACTGTCGTGTTGATTGAATGAGAAAGTGCGGCCTATGTATGGACCGGAGATTACTTTGAGGTTGACCTGCATCTCATGAAACTTTGGCTACCGTTGAATCTCCAGATCATCGAAGGCAATGTCATTGATGTCACTGGTGTAAAGTCCGACCCGGCCGCGGCGATAGTTTGCAGTGTCTGTGATCCGGGTCAAGTACTGGCCATTTACATAGAATGCGAGTTCCGTCCCTTTGATTCGGATTTCTAACTGATTGGGGTTGGACCCCGAGCGAATCGCACTCGAGTTAGTTTTGGATACCAAAGAGCTTTGATTTCCATCCTTGTGCATGATGACTTCGTATTGAGGTGTGTCGCCTGGATAAATCAACAGCGCATAGTCTTCAAGTTGTTTGGCCTTCGTCTGGACGCAATGGACCATCAAGCCAAAACCGGACGAAGGAACAGTTCCGTCGACGCTGCGAGCCGTAACTTTAACAGTGGCATTTTCGGTGCTGTAATCATCGGAAGGAGCGTACATAACGATGTAAGTACGGTCTTTGGAGGTCATGTGATACTCGTCGTCGGCATACCAGATCCGTCCAAACTTTGAATCACCAACACCCCATTTAGGCTGGCTGAAGTCGTCATTAAACTGAGCAGGTAGGCTGCTGGAGTTCACGTTCTCCGAGACGTTTGCGTTCGCGACTACGTTGATGTTCCGGTTATCGACACGATTGTTGTTGACGTTTGCAACGTTACGGTTGTTGGTGTTGTCGCCGGACATACTCGCAATTGCAATGATCATTACGAGTAGCCCGATGCCGATTATCGCGAAGGCAGCGAGTCCACCAAGAATCCACCAGACCGCATTTGATTTTTTAGGTTGTACAGGTGCTCGAACCGGAGGAGGTGTCGCTGCCCATTGCGGCGGCGGAGGCGGAGGCGGTGCTGGTTGTCGTAGTGGTTCAGGGCGATAGATTTCCGTCGGAGGTGGCTCAGCCGTATCGCGTGGTGACGAATATCGGATCGTGGCGTTGGGATCCATTGGCGGCGCATCGGCTACCAGCGGAGTGCCATCCTCAAGGCAAAAATTAAGTGACGTATCAGTGTAGGTTCGATTACAGCTGGGGCAACGCTTCATCTTTTCAACTCGCTCAGCCAGGGGTTCTAAACGCCCTGTCAAGCTAACTTAACAGCGCGGAAAATGGAAGAGGAAAGGATTGGATTAGGCCTTTGGTCTTTGATCTTTGGCCTTTGTTCTGGATTGACGGTACCTTCGATTAACAGGCAAGTCCAGAGATCAAAGACCCAAGACCAAAGTCCCAAGACCAAAGATCAAAGCTTCAAAGCCCATGAAGGCTCTACCCCACAATCGCTTTCCCACACCGGCCGCAGAACTTGGTGCCCTTTGGATAGCTGGTACCGCAGCCACGGCAGAATACTTCCACTGGTTTTGGAGTGCGCCAGTCAAGTGCTGCAGTGCCAATTGGAATCCCGCATCGCCCGCAAAACTTGATTGTCGCACTGTAGGTATTTTGACAACGTGGACATGTCACAGTGCCTGCCGTGGATGCTGGTGCCGTGCCGCTTGGCGGGCCTGTCGCAGGTTCAGCGACCGAAACGAATGTCGTGTTTCCGCACCTGCCGCAAAACTTTACTCCTTCGGCGAATCTCGAGTGGCACTTGGTGCACATAACCACTACCAGAGTTTCAGAATGACCGGGCCGGCTGTCGAGACTGCCTCCATGAGATGGAGTCAACTGGTTTTTCGACACGCCTGTTTTCAACTGCGCCTCAATGATCTGCTCGGCAACATCGCTGCGGACCTCAATCAGTCGTTCGTCATCGACCTCTCCCGATTTGGCGACTCGTAGCACGTGCTTCCCGGGCGCCAGCGATGTCAGTATCACTCTTCCAGAACGACCAACGCTGCCGTATCTCTCATCGTCTATGTAAACCTCTGAACCCGAAGGAGCCATGACTACCAAACGAGAGTCGCTGTCGTTGTCGTCTTCAGAGTTTTCCGAAACTGCGCGTTCAAAGATCTCGAACCATTCAGTCGCAGAGTTAGGTCGATCCGCTGGTTCCTTTGCCAGTGCCTTCATCACCGCCGCTTCCAACTCGTCATCAACATCAGAACGTAATGCCGCGAGGGACGGAGGAGCCTGCATCAACTTTTGAGCGATCAACTGCGTGATGTTTCCGGTGAAGGGAGGTCGACCTCCGAGCATGTGATAGGCAATTGTCCCAAGAGCATAAATGTCAGCGCGTGCATCGAGCGGCATTTCCTGTTGCATCTGTTCGGGGGCCATGTACTCGGGAGTTCCAATGATGCCTCTTGAAGCTGGTCCACTTCCGGAAGTCAAATCAGAACGATCTGCATTTACTATTTTCGCCAGTCCGAAGTCTCCAACCTTTACAAAGCCATCCTCGCCTCCTGTACGACGCTTCTGTTGCATAAGAAAAATGTTGGCGGGCTTCAGGTCGCGATGGAGTATTCCTTCATCATGCGCTGCCTCGACGCCCGAGACGACCTGGCGAAGAATATTTGCAGCTCTTTGAGGATTGATCGTTCCCTCGCGCCGGAGAAGGTTGTAAAGAGTTTCGCCTTCAACGTATTCCATCACGAGGAAGAAAACTCCCTCCGCACTTTTTCCGAAGTCGCTAACGTCGACAACGTTTGGATGGCGAATGGATGCAGCCGCACGCGCCTCTCGTTCGAAGCGAGCGATTGCTTCGCCTTCCTGCAGATCTTCATCGTTGAGAATGTCAGGCCGTACAGTTTTAACTGCCACCCGGCGTGTTTGGAGATTCTGATCCCGTGCGAGATAGACCTGGCCCATTGCTCCGCGCCCGAGCCGTTTTTCGAGGAAGTAGCGCGACGCGAGCAGGCAGGGACCCGGAAGAGTGGCTTTAGTGCTGACTTGATCTGTGGGGCAAGTCACCACCTCGTCTTCAAAACAGGTTTCGCAACGGGGGCATTCACGCATTCGTCGAAGATTTTAACATCTTTGGAGTGCGGTGGCTTGGCACCGCTTTGTTATAACGAGCACCCGTTGTCTCTGCCGCAATAGAGGGAATGTTAAAGAGGGAGACGTTATAACAAAGCGGCGCCGGGCCGTCGCACTCCAAGGTTAAGCGCGTACTTCCGAGCAGCAAGCTGCGCAGCGGGTGGCAGCCAGGGGAATCGCGGTCAGACAGAATGGGCAATCTTTTGTGTTTGGAGGTGGTGGAGGGGCTGCTTTCAATCTGTTGACCGCCTTTACAATCAAAAAGACCACCAGCGCAATTATCAAAAAGCTGATGATGTCGTTGATCAGGCTGCCATAGGCGATCACGGGGAGTCCCTTGGCCTTTGCATCGGCTAACGACGCTGGATGCTGTCCTGAGAGATCGATAAACAGACTCGCAAAATCCACCTTGCCAAGGGCGAGTCCAATCGGCGGCATGATCACACCGTCAACGAGCGAGGTGACAATCTTTCCAAATGCCGCGCCAATGATCACTGCGATTGCGAGATCAATCACATTCCCGCGAGCGATGAACTCTTTGAATTCCTTAAACATGATTTTCCCTCCGTAGATGTTCGGAAGTTATTGGCAATCAGGGGACAGTTTAAATCCGGCTTTCTCTGCCTCCATCTGGGTCTTGAAGATCACTTTGTTGGTGTCGCCGACATTTTTTGCTGCCGGGCAGTTAGGTGTATAGAAGATTTTTGCGGTCTTATCTGCGACGACTTCCTCGGACTCGGTCTTGACCGCTTCGAGAGCTTCTTGCTCCTCTTCTTTGGCGAGCCTTCGTGCGGCAACAGTTTCGTCAGCCGCGGTATCCATGATCCTGAAGCTTGGACCACGAGCGACAGTGGTTACGATTAACTGGAAGTCGGCGCAACGAATCTGCCGGCCGCGAGACTTCCAATCGGACCATGTTCCCGGTATGTGCAGTGATTCGGAAATTAACTTTACGAAGTCATCAGCCGTCGACGCTTTGAAATTCTCGTCAAATCCTATCCAGATGGAAGTGACATGTTCGTCGAGCAGGTCAAGTGAGACGCTGCGTACATTCTCGAATTTTGTCTTGTCGATATTTGGATCGAAGTAAGGATTGATAGTAGTTTTCGACACTCCAAAAGAATCAGTTTTCCCAAACACAGTTTGAGGAACGCGAGTTTTTACTTCAGCTTTAGTCATGCCCAGGTGAAAGCCGAGTAATTCAGGAGCGGCGGGCAGGTCGGCCTGTTTCACGGTGCATTGCGCCGATGAATTAATACACGACAACGCCAGGATCACCGCCAGCAAGAATGTTTCTGAAGTGATGAGGAAGATAGTCTGAGCGCGCTTAACCATTGACCGTTAGTGAACGAGACTCCTGATTATTTGTTCGAGTTCTGTTGGTTCGAAAGGCGTTGAAACGTATTCGTCGCAACCAGCAGCGATTGCCTGAGCTCGAAACTGGTCGGCGCCATAAGCCGAGACTGCTACGATGGGCAATGTTCCCGATACTTTGGTCTCACGAATTTTTCGGGTGGCAGCTAGTCCATCAAGATATGGCATCTGCATGTCCATAATAATAAGATCTGGATCTTCGTTGTGAGCCTTGGAAACTGCCTCTAGTCCGTTTTCTGCTTCGACAACACGAAAGCCCTTACGCTCAAGAAAGGTGCGCAGTAAGAGTCGCGTATCGTCGAAATCATCGACGACCAGGATTGTACGTCGGGCGTCCGAAATCTGTGGAGCTGACATGATTCACTGTTCCTGACGGAGGAGGTGAGCCAAGGCTATCAAAAAAGTCCGAATTGGGGAATGCCGAAGTCTGCAGCAACATAGTTTCGGAAGTAGTTAATGAAAATACAGTTGTGTCTTGTCTTACTCTGTTGCACAGCGCGGCTTACGCCTCAACCAAAATGATCGAGTTGCGAGCCGAGGTCAGTACCGAAACGCGGTAGCGTCGGGTGAGCCTTGTGTTATTAGCTGCTGCACGATACATAAAGCTCACCCGACGCTACCGCGTTTCGGTACTGACCTCGGCGATAGGTCAACTGCTCTCGGAAGATACCCTCGCGTCAAACATCGTCAGAAAAACAAAGGTGTTGGTTTGTATTACAGAGAGGATCCAACCACCGAAAATACCGCTGGTTGGTTAGGATTCAGTCTCGCTCAGACGCAGCTAACGATGTTCGATGAATTTAAGACGACCCAAACTACTTCAATCTTAGAGTACGTAGGGAGGTCCAGTTTGATAGTGGACGGCGTAAGGAGAATTGGTACCCGCGGCAGGGGTCGAACCTGCGACCTTTCGCTCCGGAGGCGAACGCTCTAATCCACTGAGCTACGCGGGCCTAAACAAAATCGCAGGCTTCAAAGAGACGAACCAGGAG
>DASROI010000249.1:0-3734 GCA_035646955.1 Pyrinomonadaceae bacterium | reverse complement strand
TTCCAATAGAGTTCGTAGCCGTCCTCGACGAGGGTCGGACCGAGGATGTCCCATGACGCGCGTCCGGCCGGCACCGTCACCGGGCGCCGGTACCAAGCGTAGCCGTGATAGCCGGGATGACCGTGCGCCATCCACCCGCCTACGTAATCGGGCAGACCCACGTCGCCGTCGTGGCTGCCCGGCAAAGCGGTCATATCGACTGTCTCCCAACCGTTATCGTCTGTATTGGCGTCTGCCCAATGTGGGTCATCGCCGGTATGGAATCGCCAGGAGCCATCGAGCAGAGTAGCTGCAGCGCGCAGCGCCGGCGGATCAGGGCGGCCGCCGCTCGCCAAGTCGGCGATCACGATGGCCAACGCCATCAGCGTCGCTATGACGATGCCGAGGATCAGTTTGCGTTGTGTTGCGTCGATCGAGGTCACAGTCGAAGATATCGATTTGGGCATCAAGAGAGTTCCTTGGCAACCTTGTCCAGCGCGTCGAGGGTGCGACCAACAAGGCACACCGTCGCTCCCTCGCGGGCAAAGGCGCGTGCAACCGCGCCTCCGATCGACCCTCCTGCTGCGTAGATAATGGCGTTCTTATTCTTACGTAGCATCTCTAGTTTCCTCGTTTGGTTGACCGTGAAATGTCGTGCCCGCAAACAAGGGTGCGTGACGCAAAGAGCTGGACGAAAGCAACTACCTTACACATGAGCTCCCGTGATTAAGACTACTTTCCGGTCAGTCATCTGGAACACCTCCCAAGCCTGAAAGCCGCAAACACTCTGCAAATCCTGAGTCACAGACTACGAACATTTGGTAGACACAAACTATGACGTCGCGACACTGGAGTTGTGAAAGTGCCGTTAAATTTTGGTGAAAGTTCACATTCGGATCTGTGCAGACATCGCGTTTTCGGCCCCTTAATCTTCCGCGAGCAACATCATCCGTGAAGTAGCGTCCGATCGACCCTGCAAGCGAAGCACCCAGGCCGCGCGAAGTGAACGTGCATATAACTTACAGCGACATTGTCTAGAAAACGCTGCAAGAGATTCTCGAGGTCCAAGCCATCAACCACATCGGCTTCCACCATCATGTCTTTCGCATCGTATGCTCTCACCGAAAGTAACCTTGTGCGCAACAAATCCGGTACTTGATTCGGCTCCAGCGAAGTATCGTTTGCGTGTTCACGCACAAAAATTGGTCCCGCACCATGATAGGGACCACAGGCGGGTTGATGCTGGAAGGTTAGCAAGATCACGTTTTCGCCGGGAACGGCATCGATCAAACTAACACGACAGGGGAATCCTGACTGAGTGTCGGCCACATAGCGCTTTGCACCGTGGGCAGCGAGCGCATCATCGTCGAAACATAATAGGTCCTGAAACTGCTCGCGCTTGAGACCTGAAATTTGAAATCCCATTGGCTCTTCTCCCTTCAAAGCTTCGCCCCTCATTGTGGTTGCAATTCCAGGGTGAACGCTATCCGATTCTTGCTATCAAAGTTTTGCTTTTCAGACGAGACAAACAGCAAGAGGTTTCACTAGCTTCGATGAGTTCATGACGATAGAACGCTACACTTCTCTGGCGACCTTGATCTCTCTATTTTCCGACGTGTTGCAGTTAATTGACTGTCACCGTCAATCCGCAGACTTGGCCCCAATCGGTTAGCTTCTAAAAGCAGCGGTATCTCATTTGCAAATTTCTAAACCGCCAAGAGTGTAGGGATGCGGAGCTCTCGACAAATGCGTCGATTTCTTTCGGTTTTTTTAATCATTCCGCTGGTGAGTTCTTTTGGTGCAGGATCTCACGCTGCAACAAATCCACTCCAGCAGCAGCAGGAGTCTGTCAAAGCCCTCACTAACCAAGACATCCTAACGCTGGTCAAGTCAGGTTTGAGCGCAGAAGTCATCTCAGCCAAACTGCTGCGTTCTGGTTGCACCTGTGACATCTCTACCCCTGAGTTGCTACGTTTGAAGGCAGAAGGGGTGGCCGACGAAATTCTCTTCGCGATGATTAAGTCGACGAAAGCTGGGTCAGGCGAACGGATCATGGTGACTATTCCGCGCGACACGGTAGTCGAAATCGAAACTGTCTATAGGATTAGTTCGCAAGAGATTCGAGCTGGCGAAGCAATAAGTTTCAAAGTCGTCAATCCCGTTCAGGTTGGAGGGAACACAGTCATCGCTGCGGGGGCAATTGCGACGGGACGAGTAGTGCAAGCCAGCAGAGGAGGACATTTTGGTCGGGCAGGGCGCTTGGCCTGGAAAATGGAATCGGTCAATGCTGTCGACGACTCGCGCATTCCCATTCAAGCACCCGGCCGAATAGTCGGCGATAGCAAAGGTGCGAAGGTTGCTACGCAGGTTCTGCTTACCGGCGCTTTGCTTTGGCCAATAGCCCCGGTCGCACTATTACATGGTTTCAAACGAGGCGGGAACGCCTACCTTGCGCAAGGTCGTCGTTACGAAGTGACAGTCAGCTCCGACACGACCATCAAATTAAGTAGTCTTCACTGACTTATTCATCTGTAAGACCCTCGACACTCTTGCCTTGATTGGGCTCTATCAGTCGTTGTAGCTTTCTCTGTTGAGTCGACAAAGGCAACAAACCAATTGGATCGTATCGACAAAAAGTCCCTTGCTCCGTTCGTAGCCTACCTGTTTTTATTTCATGCGGCTTGGGTTGCCTGGGTCTATTTGCTCTTTCCGAGTGTGAGGGCTTTAGGCGAGCGGACGTTGACTTACGCGCTGGTAAATATTGGTGTTCGATTGCTCGTCTGGGTGTTACCGGTACTCCTATATCTGCACTTCGTCGATCATGTTGAGCCAATCGAATACTTAAGACTGAAGCAACGTTGGAAGCGCGGTCTGCAAATAGGTTTGGGATTCACCTGCGTGAACTTCTTGCTATTGATGATTCGTTTCGGCATGCCAAATCCGCACGCTCAATCGATTACCTGGAACAATGTCCTCAGCACATCGCTGCTCATTGGTTTCGTTGAGGAGATTCCTTATCGTGGTTTCATTCTTCAAAAGCTTCAGGAGCGGTTGAGCTTTTGGGTTGCGAACGCGATCTCATCGCTACTCTTCCTGGCCATCCATCTGCCGGGCTGGATTTCACTTCATATGCTGAGTGCCGAAACTTTCGTCTTCGTGTTTTTCTTTGGGATGCTGATGTCCATTGTCTTCAGATACTCAGGTTCGCTTTGGAGCGCTATCATTGCGCATAGCTTGAACGACTTTCTCAACGCGGTTGTCTTCCATCGCTGACAGGAACATCGGTTCGGATCTCAACCTATCAAGATAACCTGACAATACCTGTCAGGGTCCTCTTATTCCTAGAATGCGTATTGCTTCGCAAAGTGTCGCGGGGTCGACTTTCCGCGCTTCTGTTCGAGCAGCTTACTTCCTGACAGTATGTACCTGGTTGTTCCTTTTATACTCGGACAACACGACGCGTCCTTCGGTCCATAACGCAACGTGTCGAGAAGAATTGAATTGTTCTCAACTGAAGTCAGCTCGACTCCGCGTGTAGATTTCCCGCCAACATCTGCGTGCGTTAACGGCGTCAGCTTGCCGTTCTTTCGAGTGAAGACAGCAAGGTACTGAATATAGAGATTGCTCCCGCCTTGCCCCTCAATTGTGTAAAGCACGACTGTTTCGGGTTCACCGTCGTGAGTCAAGTCGCCCGTCATTACTCTTCTCCCTTCTTTGTACTCCTCACCTCGTTCGCGTTTTGCTTGTCGCGCGAT
>DASROI010000248.1:0-9550 GCA_035646955.1 Pyrinomonadaceae bacterium | reverse complement strand
GAAGCCTCCGGGCTAGCTGCAGCTTCCTGCAGCAAGAGCAAGAGACCGAGGGCCTTTGTTCCTAAAATGCTAGTTAGAATTGTCACGGTGAACCCCTCCAAAGAGTTTTATTAGATTGATAGCAAGCAGAGAAACCGGACGGCCTACGGGAACCGCGGCGACCAGACATTACTTCTCCGCAGTTATTGAGCCACGAAGTTGTACTGGATCACTCCGGTAACTTTAACTGGCTGTCCCGAAAGCTTAGTTGGGGAGAATCTCGCTTGTTTCGCAGCGCTCACAGCCACGGCCTGTAAGAGCGGATGCCCTGAGACTGCGCGTGCTGAAACCACACTGCCATTCTCATCGATCAGTACTTGCACAACGACGGTGCCCGAAGCATGTGCAGCCCTGGCAATCGGTGGATAAGCAGGTTTTGGTAAGCTGATAGCTTTGCCATTGAGCACGCCGCCCGAAATTGGAGCGGTCCGGGGAGTTGGCGTTGGCGCTGGTGGTGGAGGCTCGTCAGCGATATTGACTCTTGTTGGTCCGGTGGTGACGGTGCCTGATCCTGGACCGGCTGGCATCGCATTCTGGGCGCTGCTGTTTTCCGTACCTAAAACGGTTGTAACTCCTCGCCGAACAGGAGGAATGTCGCTGGCTTTAGCAGAAACTTCTTTCGGCACCAATTCAGTGCGCGTAACGTCTGCGATCAGCTCTCTACGGACGTCAACATTTTGCTCAACCTTTTGCGGTTTGGCTTCCTGCTTAGGTTGTTCTTCTTGCTTCTGTTGTTGCGGCACCGGGACGGGAGCAACGAGAGTTGTTAACTCAAGCTCCATTTGTCCGAGGTGGTTGTCGTACCAGTAAATACCAGCAACAAAGAAAGCCACCATAAGCACTGCGTAGATCAATGCTGTGGCGGCGACAAATGAGCCTTTTCGCGATATGTCGTCCTTGTGCGAACTGGACTCAACAAGATTATCGAACATTTAGATTTGTCCTCCAATTCCGGCGCCAAATGGATCAGGGGTTGCGAAATTGTAGTAGCTAACTCTCAAAGGTCGACTTCTGGGCCACTTTGAGTTCCGTCTACATAGAAAGGGGAAAACAGCAGCTCCTGCGATATTTGAGCACACCGAATAGACTTGTGAAGCCGCTGTGCGAGAAAAAACTCGCCGGCCTGCTCAACAGACTGCCGCCGCGCCCAACTTCTACTTTACGCGCAGGGTCGACTTTGAGATATTTAATTGGCCAGCAACGGTCGCAGTCTATGCCGCATGGCGTTTCAAAGTCAAGCGCAAACTCGACTTGATCTGCTTTTCAAAGGCAACCGATCTCCTACTGACAAAACTTAAGCGCGTCCCGGTCGACTCGATTGTTTGTTCGTGCGAGGTACAAACGAATCTCGATTGGTCGTTTTCGCCGGACGTTGAACGCCACCCTTGGTTGGCGCGTTGTAACTGAGGGTCATGGCTCGATTAGCCGCTTCAATTCTCTGCTCCCACCAAACCATGATCGGACTCGCAATTGCCACTGACGAGTAAGTACCAAAGATGATTCCGACCAGCAGAGCGAGCGAAAAACCACGCAATACTTCTCCACCAAACAAGACCATCGCGAGCACCGAGAGGAAGACTAGTCCAGAGGTAATGATCGTTCGCGAAAGTGTTTGGTTAATAGAATCGTTCGTAACTTTATAGAGTGAATCTCTTCGATGCAGCCTGCGGTTCTCGCGAATGCGATCGAAGACGACGATGGTGTCGTTTACCGAAAAACCGACGAGCGTCAGTAATGCGGCAATCACGGTAAGACTAACTTCCCATTGGAAGATAGAAAAGAATCCGAGCGTCACCAGAACATCGTGGAACACGGCAATAACGGCGGCGGCGCCATAGGTCCACTCAAAACGGAAGGCAATATAAACAAGAATTCCCACCAGCGCAGCGAGCGTGACAGCAATCGCCTTATTACGAAGTTGGGCTCCGGCAATTGCTCCCACCGCGTCTGTTCCTACTATTTCATAAGAGGCCTCCGGATCACTATCAAGGTGAACATTTGGTTTAGCCTCGGTGCCGAAAGTATTCAAGGCGCCGCGTACGCGAGCACGTCCCGATTCGACCTCCGCCTGCGTTCCAGTCTCTGATGTCCCTTCAAGTGGCAACTTGATCAGGATAGTGTCAGTTTTGTCGGTAACTGGTTGCACAACTGCATCATGAATCCCTTGCTTAACAAGTGCTTCGCGCACGGCAGCATCGCCTGGTCGCTGCTTGAACTTAGCGGTTACAACCGTGCCGCCTTTGAAGTCAACGCCGAGATTGAATGCCTGATGACCGGTGGCCTGACGCACAATGGCTGAAGCAAGACCGGCAAGCATTAACAATATCGACACAAGGATGAAGGCACGTCGATTCGCTAACCAATCAATCCGAACGTCTTTGAAGATTTGGATCATAAGATGACTTTCTAAAATTTAGATGCTGAGCGACTCCACTTTTTCCTTACGACCAAGCTCCCAGATGAAGATTGTGCGAGAGACATAGACCGCTGAAAACAGGTTTACGAGTAGGCCTATGACCAGTGTCACAGCAAACCCGCGGATTGGTCCAGTTCCAAAAACGAAAAGGAACAGGGAGGAAATTATGGTAGTCACGTGGGTATCGATGATGGTTACGAACGCGCGGCCAAACCCCTGGTCCACTGCCGAGGGTATCGTCTTGCCGCTGCGGAGTTCCTCACGAATGCGCTCAAAAATAAGGACGTTCGAGTCGACCGCCATACCGATTGTCAGGATGATACCGGCAATACCGGGAAGCGTTAGAGTCGCACCAAACAGGATTAGACCCGCAAGCATCAGAATCATATTGAGCAACAGCGCCACTACCGCGTTAACTCCAGCGCCGCGGTAATAGAACAACATGAATAGCACCACCAGGCCCAAACCCACGATCGAGGCTTTTAGGCCCGAGTTGATTGAGTCCTGCCCAAGGCTTGGTCCAACAGTTCTTTCTTCGAGGTATTCGATTGGAGCGGGTAGCGCTCCTGATCGCAATGTCAGCGCCAGATCTTCCGCCGACTGCTTGGTAAATCGACCTGTTATTTGGCCCTGGTCGAATATCTGACTCTTGATGTAGGCAATCGACTTAACTTCGCCGTTGAGCACAACTCCCATGTACTCGTTGGTGTTAGCGCCGGTCCATGCGCCAAACTTGTCAGCTCCGGACTTCTTGAGTGCAAAATTGATCTCGAAGTCTTCTGTTCCACCAGCCCGAGTGGGAATCGCGTTCGCGTTGCGTAGCTCACTGCCGTCGATAATTGCCGGAAGTTCTACGACCACCCAGCGCTTGGGCTTTTGTTCCGGGTTAGTCGTGGTATCACTGGTAGCTTCCATTCGTTCGCTGTACGGCAATACGCGTCGATTCGACGGAACAGTACCGCCACTATTAAGCGACGCAAGTGCTTCAGCTTCTGTGTTGTACGTTTGAGCAGCAGCTGGACTTGGCGGACTCACAACGTGCACGAGTTCGAGTCTCGACTCGCCTTTCAGAATCTCTTTAACACGCTCTGGATCTTGAACACCGGGCATCTGCAAAAGGATTTGATGAGAACTCTGCGAGCCGTGAGTCTGAAGCGTAGGCTCAGCAATACCGAGCGCATTAATACGACTATCGATAATGTTTAGCGCTTGAGTGGTGGCGTTGTCGGCGAGTGTTCTCTCGGCGGCCGCCGTCATCGCCCATGTCAGTTGAGTACCAGAATTCGAATAAGACCAGATTGAAGTGTCACCGAGTTCAACTTTCTTCTGAACTGCGTCTTTGACTTCGGCCGCTTTCGAGGCATCGCCGATCTCCAGGATGACCCTGTATCTGCCAGGTGTGGTTTCCGCGCGCCCACCTTTAACATCAAAACCAGCATCTTTCGCTGCATTTTGGGCAGCGGAAGTGTCTTCCTCGGTGAGACGTTTTAGGAATTCTTCAGTCTTGACTCTCATCACCAGGTGAGAACCACCTTGAAGATCAAGTCCAAGATGAATGTTGTTCCGTAGAGATGACTTAATGCCAGACCATTTGAAGTCATTCACCGTTGGTCGGTGACGCGGACCAATGCATATGTACAGGCCAATGAGGGTTACCGCAAAGATAATTATGGTGCGTTGGAGAAGATTCTTTTTCTTCATTACTAACTTTGTTTACCCAGGCTTTTCTTGCTCGCTGTCGATACCGGCAATAGAACCTTTGGAAACCTCCAAAGTTGATTTTTCGGCGCTGATTATTACAAAGCTTGAATCGCGAACGGTGGTGATTCTTCCTTTGATACCGCCGGAAGTAACAACCCGGTCACCAACCTTCAAGTTCGAGATTGTCTCTTGCAATTCTCGCTGCCGTTTCTGTTGGGGCCTTATTAATAGGACGTAGAACACTCCGATGATCAAGATCACCGGAAGGAACTGACCGAGTGCTCCCAGGCCGCCCTGAAAGAAAAGTAAAAAAGTATTCATTAGTTTAGGCTTTTTCGAAGGATTACGACTTCGACATCCACTCTGAAGTGAAGTAACAGCGACCTTTTAAACAAACAGAGGCGAACCCGCTCGCGAATCGCTATTCACCACCCGCTCGCAGCCGCTCGGTGAACTCACGTCGAAATTTGGGGAAATCGCCAGACCGGATAGATTGCCTTACACCTCGCATGGTGTCAAGGAAGAACGCCAGATTGTGGTGCGTAAGCAGAATGCTCGCAAGCATTTCGGCCGTTAGGTAGAGATGGCGCAGATACGCTCGAGTGTGACGCCGGCAGACCGAACATTTACATAACTCGTCTAACGGACGAAAGTCCTTTGCCCAACTCGCGTTCTTGATATTTATTTTCCCAAACGAAGTAAACGCCTGGCCGGTCCGCCCATTCCGAGTGGGTAAAACGCAGTCAAACATATCTACACCGCGAGCAACTGATTCGACGAGATCTTCCGGAGTCCCTACACCCATCAGATAGCGCGGGCTATTGGAGGGTAAAAGCGGTGCGATTTCCTCGATCACGTTGAACATTACTGACTTCTCTTCACCTACGCTCAGACCTCCGATTGCGAAACCATCGAAGCCAATCTCCAACATTTGGTTCAGGCTCTCACGCCTGAGATTAAGATGTCCGGCGCCCTGCACGATTCCAAACAGGGCCTGCTGGCCATTCAATCCTTCGGCAGCAGTGTATCCACTATCACGTCCTTCATTTTGTAAACGGTCGAAGGCGACCCTTGATCTCCTGGCCCAACGGGCGGTCAGATCGACACTTCTCCTGGTCTCTTCAACGGATGCCTGACCAGGAGCGCATTCGTCGAAAATCATTACGATTTCCGACCCGAGAGCGGCCTGGACTTCCATTGAGACTTCCGGCGACAAGAACTTGGCGCTGCCGTCGACATGTGACCGGAAGTGAGTTCCTTCCTCGGTGATCTTGCGCAGATCGCCAAGACTCCAAACTTGAAAACCGCCAGAATCAGTCAGCAGCGCTCGGTCCCAACCGATAAATCTATGAAGTCCGCCCGCCTCTCGAATTATTTCGACACCCGGGCGCAGCCAGAGGTGATAGGTGTTGCCTAGAATAATTGGAGCGTTGATATCAGGAGACTCGAGATCCTCAAATCGCATCCCTTTGACCGTTCCAGCAGTCCCGACCGGCATGAAGATTGGAGTTTCGATTATGCCGCGACGCGTTTTTAGCGTACCCGCGCGCGCTTCACCACTTGTAGAGTCGACGGTGAACGATAAGGGTGACTTTCCGGTATCGGCAGTTGCGGTACTCAATTGCTATTTCTTTCTCTTCTTATGTTTTTCAACGACTCTCAAGGGCGTCGCGAAGAACTCAAACTCTTTACGCAACTGATTCTGGAGATATCTTTCGTATGAGAAATGTAGACCTTGCTTGCCACCAGCCGTGAAAACAACAAAAGTCGGTGGTCGAACGCCAACCTGCGTCAAGTATTGCACCTTTAAACGCGAGATACCGCCCTTTGCCGGTGCAGGGGCAGTACCGCCACGCGGTTGGGCGATGGCCTTTTCAAAAAAGTCGTTGAGCCGTGAGGTTGGTATTCGGAAATTCCTTGCCTCATTCGCCTTTAGTACCAGCGGCAGAATTCGATCCACCCGTTGGGCTGTCAAAGCGGAGATAGTGATGACCGGAGCCCACTCGAGAAACTTCATCCTGGTTCGCAAAGTGGCTTCGAATTCTGATGCCGTATTCGTCTCTTTATCAGGAATTGCATCCCATTTGTTCACCGCGACTATTACGGAGCATCCGGAATCCACGGCGTAACCGGCAATTGTCGCGTCGAGGTTCGTAGCCCCATCCTGTGCATCAATAACTACGATGGCGACGTCAGCTCGCTCCAAACTCTTTCGCGCCATGATGACCGAGAGCTTTTCGGCCATTTCGTCAGTCTTTCCTTTACGACGAATGCCGGCGGTATCGATTATGCGAAAGTTGCGACCGTCACTCTCCAATACGGTATCGATGGCATCTCGAGTAGTTCCGGCCACTGGAGATACGATCACGCGGTCTTCACCAAGTAATCGGTTAAGCAACGATGATTTGCCGACGTTAGGTCTGCCAACGATAGCCAGGCGGATTTCTCGAGGGCCGTCTGGTTCAGTCTCATTTGGGTCGATACGAGTTTGATCGAGTAGTTCAATGACGCCATCAAGTAGTTCGCCGATACCAATCCCCTGCTCGGCCGAAACTGCAATGACTTCATCAAAACCAAATTGATAGAACTCAGAACTTTCAGCTTCCAACTTTGAAGAATCGATCTTATTCGCCGCTACAATGACATGTTTACCGGCTTCGCGAAGCAGTTGTGCCAACTCCTGGTCCAACTGTGTGATACCGCGCCGGGCATCAACAACCCAGATGAGTAACTGCGACTCCTCAATCGCACGACCAGCCTGCTTGAAGATATTTGCCGGTATCACAGCATCGTCGTCCGGCACGATGCCGCCCGTATCGACGAGAGAAAATTTATGGCCGGCCCAATCGACTTCTCCATAAATGCGATCCCGGGTGATTCCAGGTTCGTCACCTACGATCGCCCGTCGCTCGCCGATTAAGCGGTTAAAGAGCGTGGACTTGCCGACATTTGGACGGCCGACGATGGCTACTTGCCTTCGGGGTCTGGGTGTCTGTATTGCTTCGACTGAATCCATAGCTTTCTAAAAAAGAATAGAAGGTAGGCTAAAAGTGGGTGGAATGCCAGTGTGTAGGCTGCTTGCCGTGAAGAATGGCCTATTCCAATGAGCCATTGGCATGGTAGGTGGCCTGTGAAGTAAGGAATGGGCCCTTCTATTTTTCATTGGTCATTCTCTTCACCGCTTTTGGGCAAACCCGCATGACGAACTCTTAAATGACAAATGATCACTGATCAATGACCAATGAAAAACAACTTCCCCTTCCCAACTCTTGCTTCAACATACCCCCATCTGACCAAAGAGAGCGTGACTCCAATTGACTAGCCTGCAACGGATCGGTATAAGCCTTAGTCGGAATTGAGTTCGAGGTCGAAGGATTTTGTATGAGCAGGATCTTGGTGGCTTTTTTACTCGCAACTGTCACTGGCTCAATAACGCTGGCTCAGAACAGCTCACATAGCAAAATAAAAATTGAGCGCGATTCGTGGATCACATTCACCTCGGAGTTGGGCCGCTTTTCCGTGAAGATGCCCGAAGCCCCTTCCAGCCGCAGCGAAACAATTGAAAGCGAACGCGGTCCATATTCAACCCACACCTTTACCGCCAGCACTCCCCAAAGCGCCTTTTATGTTGCGTGGGGTGAATACGATCCCAGTTACAACTTCTATTTCGTCCAACCCGAGCTCATTCTGAACCGTGACAATTTTGTAAACGGAATCTCGGGAACCCTTCGAACCAGTAAAAACTTAACCATAGACGGCTATCAGTCGCTGGAGTTTACTGCTGAGACCGCCAAACGCGACTACAAAGGTCGGATCTATATGGTTGGTAGACGTCCATATCTCGTTGTAGTGGGCACCTACAAAAACGAGAACGACAGCGTCAACGTTAATCGGTTTTTCGAGTCTTTCAAAGTCAAGATCGTCGAGTAGTTAACGCATCCTGCTCCAAAAAAACTAAGGACCCTACCCAATGAAACGTCGACAGTTTCTCACGTCCACCACTGCAAGTTGCGCCCTGGCAATCGTTGCGCCGGTCGCGGAAATCGGCGCCAACTCCAATCGAACATTGGAAACGCCCCGTGCATTCGAGCTCGATGAAATGACCATCCAGCAACTGCAACAAGGAATGCAGTCAGGAAAGTTCTCCTCACGCTCGCTCGTCGAAAAGTATTCTGAGCGAATCAACGACATCGACAAACACGGTCCAGCCGTCAATTCCGTCATCGAGTTGAACCCCGAGGCCGAATCGATTGCTGCCCGCCTGGATCAGGAACGTAAATCGGGACGTGTGCGTGGACCATTACACGGAGTTCCGATGCTTATTAAAGACAATATCGATACAGCCGATCGGATGATGACGACCGCCGGGTCACTTGCTTTAGTTGGAGCGAAACCCGCTCGGGATTCCTCTGTAGCCGAGAAGCTGCGAGCGGCCGGTGCGGTAATCCTTGGCAAAACAAATCTCAGTGAATGGGCCAACTTTCGCTCAAACCATTCGTCCAGCGGTTGGAGCGGGCGTGGCGGACAAACCAAGAACCCGTATGTCCTGGATCGAAATCCCTGTGGCTCCAGCTCTGGCTCCGGTGCGGCGGTAGCGGCAAATCTCTGTGCTGCGGCAATTGGAACTGAAACTGATGGCTCAGTAGTGTGTCCTTCATCAGCGAACTCATTAGTCGGGATCAAGCCGACGGTTGGTCTGATCAGTCGTGCCGGTATCATCCCAATCGCACATAGCCAGGATACGGCTGGCCCAATGGCGCGCACGGTTGCCGACGCCGCCGCAATTTTGGGAACCTTGACTGGTGTTGATCCGCGAGATCCACAAACGAAGAATAGTTCGAGCGGTGCGAAAACGGACTACACGACTTTTCTCGACGTCAATGGGCTCAAAGGTGTGCGTTTAGGCATCGCGCGTAAACATTTTGGGTTTAGCGATCAAGTCGACAAGCTAATGAGCGACTTGCTGGCGGTGATGAAAAAGCAAGGCGCTGTACTCGTGGATCCGGCGGACATCCCTACGACCGGAAAGTTTGATGATTCTGAGCTTGAAGTCTTGCTCTACGAGTTCAAAGCCGATTTGAATACGTACCTGACTGGACTTGGACCACAGGCTCCGGTGCATAACCTGAAAGACATCATCGACTTCAACGAGCGCAACCGAGATAAGGAAATGCCTTATTTCGGGCAGGACTTAATGAAAAAGGCGCAAGAAAAGGGTCCTTTGACAAGCAAAGCCTATCTTGCAGCGTTAAGGAAAAACCATCTGCTAACGCGGTCACAGGGTATCGACTTTATAATGAAGAAGAATCGACTCGATGCGCTCGTAGCGCCAACAGGTGGCCCATCTTGGCCCACAGACTGGGTGAATGGAGATCATTTCACAGGCGGATACTC
>DASROI010000247.1:0-5593 GCA_035646955.1 Pyrinomonadaceae bacterium | reverse complement strand
CTCCAGCTTCCGATCTCGTTTTCGAACCACTATTCGAGGGTGTACTACCTGGATCAATCGTTGGTCTGCGGATGTAATAGCGGGCTCTTTAGTTTGGGCTGATGTCGACACTTCTCCCAGAAGTGTGGATAAGCATGAAAGGCTCACGGCTGCGACAAGCGCAATTGTCGGGATCTGTAACAACTTCACTCAAGTAAAAACAGTCTAGTCAGAAAGGTGAGTTTCGCTAACCACTTCAAATAAACTCCCGGCATCTTGCCGGGATGTTTGCCGTTCAGTTGGAACTCCGACAACCTTCACAATCAGTTCTTTATCACGTTTGCGAATGGTGAGCTGGTCACCCTCTTTCACGGAGTGCGCTGACTTTACTGGCGTTCCATTCAGGAAAACCATGCCGGCATCGCACAATTTCTGTGCGACGCTACGTCGAGGACAAAGACGACTGGCTTTGAGAAAAAGATCGAGACGCATGGGCGTCGTTCTGGATTTTGGACTTGGCACTGCATGCTTTGTACTACGAATGAAAGTACAAAGCACAAAGTACCAAGTACGAAGACCATAGCACTACGACCAAAGACTAAAGTACGACAGCTTATGGTTTCTTACTCTTCTTACTGTCTTCCTTCTCAGCTCCTTTTGCTGCGACAGGAGCGTTCAACTTCAGGAGCGGCTCAACGCTGTCCTTGTATGTTTCGCTAACTTTGATGAAAGCCTCGTTACGCAAGTTCTGAAGATAAGCTTCACGCTCCTTATCCTGCCGCTCGAATAACATCGCTTCGCGAACTTTGTTCTCGTTAAAGGTGGGCGTCGTACCAGCAGGTGTCCTCGCATCGATCTTCAGAATCTGATAACCCTCCTGCGTCCGGATCGGCTCCGAAATGCCTCCGACTTTTACGTCTTTAATAGCGGGTAACAGATCCTCGCGGAGATTTGCGACTTCGAATGTTCCAACCTTACCGCCGTCCTCAGGAGCTGTGCGCTTGCCATTCTTTTCGCGCTCCGAGTTGGCCGACGCTACGGCGGAAAAATCTGCACCAGCTCTAAGCTGGGCCACCAACTCAGTAGCCCGCGCTTTGACGCTCGCATCGTCCTTATTGTTTGTTGACAAATAGATCTCGGACATTGTGATTGTTTCAGGTGTGCGAAACTTGTCAGGATGCGCGTCATAATATTTCTTCACATCGGCAGTTGAAGGACCAAGGTAGACGCGACGATCAACTTCCTGTTGAAGTACTGCCTGCTTCATCATCTCCGACCGCATCGTCTCACGGATGTTGGCTGGATTGATCTTGTTTTGAATCATTACCTCCTCGAGCTTTTGAATCGAGTTGATTCCCTGCTCGCGAGCGATCTCAAGCATGCGCCGGTTGACTTCCGTTTCGATTTCAGAAGCCATCTCGAGCTCTTTACCCTTTTGCAACAACAGCTTTTCATTTACCAACGTCGCAATAAGCTCGGCCTGGTGCTTAGCAACCTCGTCGTTGGCCTGTTGTTCGGTCATGCCCCTCTGGACTAGAGCTTCGACTCGCTCCTTGTTCTCGCGTTTGAGCATCGAAAGTGTAATGACGTCGTCGTTAACCTGGGCGATAACTTCATCGACAACAGTCACTTCACCTTCCTGGGCCTTTGCCGGCACTCCAGCAGATACGAAGACGAGAAGTGCCATGAAGGCCATTCCGGCAGCGGTAATAAATCTAGATCTCACAAGATTGCTCCTTAATACCTCGGTTATTGCGAAAGGGTCCGGTCGCGAACCCAAAATTTGCGGGGATTCTAATCGGTTGCATGAAGTTGCAGCAACACGCCACGAGCCTCCTCGAGTACATTGTCCTGCTGGTCTTCGTCGAGAATCAGCCGTAAAACACCTGTGGGTGTGAACGACGATCCTTTCTGGTTTCCGACAAATTCAGCCAGTTTTTCCGGAGAAACACGCGCTTTTTCACTAAACTTGAAAGCAATTCCGTCAGGGGTGCGGTCAACCGAAAGAATGCCAACTTTTTCTGCAAGCTTTCGCAGGCGAGCGTACGAAAAAAGACGTTCAACCGAAAGAGGGATACGACCGTAGCGATCCTCGGTCTCGGTTCGTATGTTCGCCAGCGTAGACTCGTCCTGGGCAGATGACACCCGCTTATATGTGCGCAAACGCTGACCCATGTCCGAAATGTATTCTTCCGGGATCGCGACGTCGACTCCGAGATTCAACGTCACACTTGTCTCGTCTTCAACCGTCTCACCCCGCAGTTCGCTGACAGTCCGTTCCAGCATCTGGGTGTAAAGGTCAAAACCCAGCGCGTCCAGATGGCCTGATTGCTCGCCACCCAACAGACTTCCTGCCCCTCTCAGCTCTAAATCCAGAGCGGCGATTCTGAAACCTGCGCCCAAATCCGAAAATTCCCTTATAGCGGCTAGTCGGCGTCTCGCAATCGGAGATAGCTCTTGTTCACCGGGAATGAGCAAATAGGCATAAGCCCGGCGGCTGGAGCGACCGACGCGTCCTCGTAATTGATAAAGCTGTGAGAGACCATACTGATCAGCGCGATTTATGATGATTGTGTTCGCACGGGGGATGTCTATTCCATTTTCAATGATAGTGGTTGCAACGAGAACATCATATTTGTAGTCAATGAAGTCGAGCATCACCTTTTCCATGTCTTTTTCATTCATTTGACCGTGACCAATGGCCATGCGAGCTTGCGGGACCAGACGATTCACCAGGCCTGCGATTGTTTCAATAGTTTCAACCCGATTGTGAATGAAAAATACCTGCCCGCCACGCGAAAGCTCGAGTTCGATGGCTGACTTAATAACGTTATCCGAGAATTGCACTACCTGAGTCTGAATGGCGAGGCGATCACGTGGGGCTGTCTCGATCAAAGACATGTCGCGCATGCCGCTTAGAGACATGTTCAAGGTTCTCGGGATCGGCGTTGCCGAAAGCGTCAACACGTCCACGCGCTTCTTTAACTGCTTTAGTCTTTCTTTATGAGCGACTCCGAAGCGCTGTTCTTCATCGACTACAACCAAACCCAGGTCCTTGAAACGAACGTCTTTCGAAAGCATGCGATGAGTGCCGATCACAACATCCACTTCGCCAGACTCAACCCGCTTCACCACTTCCTTCTGTTCCTTTGCCGAGCGGAACCGCGACAGCAACTCGACCTTGACGGGGAATGGCGCAAAGCGAGTACGAAACGTGTCGTAGTGCTGGTAAGCGAGAACAGTCGTCGGTGTTAAGACCGCGGCTTGTTTCCCTTCCATCACCGACTTAAACGCAGCGCGCATTGCAACCTCGGTCTTGCCATAACCAACATCACCACAAAGTAAGCGGTCCATCGGTACCGCTTCCTGCATGTCTTTTTTGACATCCTCGATCGCGGTTTCCTGGTCTGGCGTCAGCACGAAGGGAAAACCATCCTCAAACTCTTTCTGCCATGGAGTATCAGCAGCGAAGGCGAAACCTCCGACGAGTTTTCTTTCAGCATACAAACGCAAAAGCTCGTCAGCCATGTCGCGCATGGCGCGTTTCGCTTTTGCTTTTGTCTTTTGCCAACCAAGGCCACCAAGGCGGTCGAGTTGCGGTTGATGACCTTCGGCGCTCGAGTAACGTTGGACCAGGTCCATTCTTTCGACCGGCACAAACAACTTTGATTCCTCTGCATAAAACAGCAGCATGAACTCACCGGTCCGTGGACCAAGATCAAGTGTTTGCAAACCTCCGAACCGGGCGATGCCGTGATCGATATGGACCACGTAATCGCCTGTTCGCAAGTCTCTGAAGTCGGAAAGGAACGCGGCGGCTTTTGATCGTCGTTTCCGAGATTCAGTCCCGGGCTTCCGAATCTCTGCACCTGCGGAGCGTCTTTCGACCGAGTCCGCAGATTCATCAAAGACGTCGGATTCGACGTGGATGATCAGTTTTGCTTTAGGGAGTTCGAAACCTCCGGTCAAACTTCCAACGGTCACAACCGCAGGAATGCTGTCATTAAAATTGGAGATCTCCTCAACGAGAGAAAGGTGAGATGAAACTTTGTACTCGGCAAGTATCTCGACAACACGCTCTGCGTTTCCCAGGCTAGGCAATACAAAAAGCGTCGAGCGTCCATCCTCTGCAGCGCGCAATACATCCTTCGCCAGGTCCATGACCCGACCGTGATAACGCATCGCCGATTGGGCCACCCAGTCGACTTCAGCTGCTGACTCAGCGATTGGGAAAAGAAACGTTGGCAAGCGCGGTCCCCTGGCGCGCCCCAACTGGACTTTAGGTGCTTCCGCCTCCAGGGCAAGATTCTGATCCACCCCGACGGTAGTTCGGCCCAGCGTTCGTAATTCCACTCGTTGTCTGTTCGAAATCTGCTGGCGCAACTCTTCGATCGAAAGGTACAGCTCGTCGGGAGCAAGTGCGAGATCATCCGCCTGGTCTATTTCATTGAAACGTAAGGAAAGGTTCTCATAGACCTCAGCCAGGTAACCTTCAATCGCCGCTGGCTCATCGATGATTAATACTGCCTCGCCGATATGCTCAAACACATTTGAATCGGAATTCATGCTGATTGGTATCAGCCACTCCCAACCGGAAAATGCTTCCCCTTCGTCTGCAAACGCCGTTCTGTCACGTAGAGACCTCGCAAAGCGTTCGTCGGACCAACGCTCTCGAGCGGCTTCGGCCCATAGTCGGAAGTCGTCAGCCGTGACGGCCATCTCATGCATGGGAGGTATTTCGACTCTCTGAATCGGACCAGTAGATAGTTGTGTCTCTGGATCGAACTCACGAAGCGAATCCACGGTGTCACCAAAGAACTCTATTCGCACCGGCAGTCCCTGACCCGGTGGCCAAATATCGAGGATGCCTCCCCTGCTCGAAAACTCGCCGATCGACTTGACCGGATCCTCCCGCATGTATCCAGTTGAGATCAGTTGATCAACCAACTCCTCCGGCGAGTGTTCTTGATCCCGTCTCAGAACGACTCCAGCTTTTGCAATTGCCGTAGGTCGGACAGTACGTCTGGCGAGCGCCCTGGCAGTGAGGAGCAACAGATCCGGTCGGTGTTGTTGTAAGCGCCATAGTGCCAGTGCGCGTTTTTCGAGGGTTTGAGCGTGAGGAGAGATACCTGCGTACGGATCAGTTTCAGACGCCGGTAAAACAAGAATCTGGTCTTCGTTACGTTCCTGTCCTGATAGCGCCGAATGCCAAAACCGTAAATCGCGTTCCCAAGGTTCAAGATCGCGCGTGGATTGAGCGACGATGGCAAGAGTCTTTCCAGAATCACGCTGGAGGGCGGCCACGGCGAGAGCGCGTGCAGATCCTGCAACCAGGCCGCTTATCGATATTACCCTCGCATTGTTCCTGAGCTCTTGAAGTAAGCGTTGGTACTCGGGAGTGTTGGTGATTCGCCGAAGAGTTGCCTGAAGAATACTGTCCGCTGTTGTACTGCTGTTCATGCTTTCCAAAAAATTATAAGTGCTTATGGATTTAACCTCTAAAGGACCAGTTCGATCCCCAAAGCTGTAAGGGGGATATGGTCAAGGCTTCCGCTGAACCTTTTCTATCATTGCGGTTGTCGAAGCGCCCTCAACAAACGGTAGCGCTACGACC
>DASROI010000246.1:0-10763 GCA_035646955.1 Pyrinomonadaceae bacterium | reverse complement strand
TCACGGCGCAATGATCGTCGATACCGGGGAGCACACCGGTCGAGCAGCAAAAGACAAAGCAATTGTCCGAGAACCGGATAGCGCGGATAAAGTATTTTGGGGCGACGTAAATAAGGACTTTTCTCAAGAAAAGTTCAACGCGCTCAAAGACCGGATGATGGCCCATGCCACCGGACGCGATCTCTTCGTTCAGGACACGTTCGTCGGCGCCGATCAGAATTTCCGTTTACCCATCCGAGTCATTAATGAATTGGCCTGGCACTCGTTGTTTGCACGCACAATGTTTATCAGCAGTGCAGAAGGGGAACCGCATCAACCTCAGTTTACGATAATCAACTTTCCTAGCTTTCAAGCGGATCCTCAGCGGGATGGCACGCGTTCACCCACGTTCATCCTGATGGATTTCAGCCAGAAACTAGTATTGATCGGCGGCACTTCATATGCCGGCGAGACAAAGAAGAGCGCTTTCACTCTGATGAATTACCTCCTTCCTCAACGAGGAGTGATGAGCATGCACTGTTCTGCAAATATTGGCCATGACGGCGACGTCGCGATTTTCTTCGGTCTGTCAGGGACCGGAAAAACAACTCTCTCAGCCGATCCTGAACGTAAATTGATCGGAGACGACGAACATGGCTGGTCGGATGATGGGGTATTTAATTTCGAGGGTGGCTGTTATGCCAAGGTTATAAAACTCTCGGCCGAGGCGGAACCGGATATTTACAAGACGACGCGGATGTTTGGGACCATTCTCGAAAATGTTGTTTACGATCCGGAAACCAGAACCATCGATCTCGACGATGCCGCAAAGACTGAAAACACCAGAGCCTCTTATCCACTGACGAGTATCAACAACATCGTTCCAGAAGGCTATGCCGGCAGTCCCCGAAATATCATCATGCTAACCGCCGATGCCTTCGGCGTGTTGCCGCCCGTTGCGCGTTTGAGTCCCGAACAAGCGATGTATCATTTCCTATCGGGTTATACAGCAAAAGTTGCCGGTACAGAAAAAGGAGTCAAAGAGCCTGAGGCTACCTTCTCCACCTGTTTTGGTGCTCCTTTCATGGTGCTCCATCCTGGCGTCTACGCCGATCTCCTGGGCCAGAAGATGGCCAAACATAATGCTGCTTGCTGGCTGGTCAATACTGGATGGAGTGGTGGACCATACGGTGTGGGCCAACGCATGAAGATTTCTCACACGCGAGCCATGATTCGCGCGATTTTGACTGGTGAGCTGGCGTCGATAGAAACGCGTCCGGATCCGATATTTGGAGTGAATGTGCCCGTGTCTTGTCCTGGCGTTCCATCTGAAGTTCTACAGCCTCGGAACACCTGGGCCGACAAAGAAGCTTACGATAAGCAGGCTAAGGATCTCGCCCTGCGTTTTAACAACAACTTCAAAAAGTACGAAGCCGGAGTCTCCGCCGCCGTCCGCGCAGTCGCCCCAAAGTTGTAGGGGCGGCCCTCCGTGGCCGCCCCTACATTATGGGTTGAGTTGCGCAGATAACTTCAGGAAGCGTGGATCGTTTGCTACAAAACCAAAGGCTTCTTCGGATCTCAACTTCTCAGCATCTTTAAAACCGAGAGACACCGCCTCCTCCAGCGAATCCAGGGTCGAACTCTTATCCCGCTTTATGGCAAATGCCCGAGCTAACTCAAAAACCAGATTTGGATTTTTAGAATCAATCTCTTTAGCCAACTGAAGATTGATGACAGCAACGTCAGTCTTGTTGTTTCTGAGTGCTGCCTGTGCCGTTTCGATCGATTGAATAAGTAGCTGCGAAAGAACGCGTCTCGACATTCGACGTTCTGGAGAATCTGCGGCTGCATCTCGTCGCTTTCTGTAGTCAGCGAGCCGTATCGAAGCATCGTAGCGCGGCGAACGGACTTCGTCAGGATTTGGCGCTTTCATCCAGAGCGAGTAGATCTCACCTGCTTCTGTCAGCTGTTGTTTGAATGCTGCTTCCTGAGCCTTCTCGTCCTTTTTCAACTCGTTTTGTTTGGCGAGCTGATCAGATTTCATTTGGACGCTACTTACATCCTTCAGCCCCGAGAAATCACGAATGATCGAAAGAAACTCACGGTAAGCTTCGCTGAACCTTTTTTCGGCCAGAATCTGATCGGCAGCACTTACTCTTGAAGCAAATTCAGATTCGATGAAAGCCTCGTCCTTTGGCAATGCGCCCGATTTCATTGCGTGCAGGTTCAGCCAACCCAGTGCTCTTTCGAGTGTTGTTTCGGGAGCCCATTCATGACCGCCTGCGAAGGACTCAAAATGATAAGGTGACTTCAAACTGCCGAACTTCTTTTCGAGCTCCCAAAGTTCAGCGGCGTTGAAATCGTCGACACCGGCTGCTGCGAAATACGCAAAGTTAGTATTCTGATCAGGCTGAGGCTCCGGCGGAAATCCAGCGCCGGTAGCAATCACTCCAACTGCGCAGCCTCGACATCGAGAGGCAAATGCCGCAGCCAAGCGAGCACCTCCTGAAAAACCGGCTATATAGGTTCGACTCTGATCGATGTTAATTCGACGGTGAGCGTCTTCCCAGAAGGTCGTGAATATCTTAGTTATAGTTGGACCATCAAGACCATTGCGCGAATTGTTTGAGCACACGACAACAAATCCGAGCTTTTGTGCAGGAGAGACGAAACGGGAGATTGCGTTTCCACCACGCCCCCGCGGATCGAGGCAAAACACCGTGGGCCAGGGTCGGCTTGAGTCGTAACTGTCCGGGAGGAATGCTGCGTAAGACTGGTCGGGGTCGTTTTCGATTACAACTTTCTCAACAACACCGCCGGGCCGTAAGGTCATGCCAGCTTGGGCGGCAACAAGATTTGAGCAGAAGAAAATTGACGCAACCAGGAACAAGCATCTGACAAGTTCTTTCCTCGTTCTCATTGCCTCAACTGGTTGAGTTAACCTGGAGGCCATGTCATCGGACGACCAGCCAGCACATGAAGGTGGAGATGGAAAACGGATTGGCCGGCCCCGGCTCCAGTATTTATGACCGTACGATACCCGGTTTCAGCATGGCCGAGATCGTTCGCCATGCGCGCTCCAACTCGGAGCAGGTGACCCAGGAGCGACTCGTCTCGTTGAGACGCATCATCCAAAGACTCTATATGTTCCCGCGGTAGCACGAGGACATGAGTCGGTGCCTGAGGGTTGATGTCGCGAAGCACGATACACCGCTCGTCCTGGTGAAGAAGTTCGCCCGGAACCTCACCGTTAATAATCCGACAAAACAAACAGTTCGCTTCTGACATTTCGTTTCAACCCTCCCGGAAAGTAGACATTCAAAATTCTAAACTGGCTCAGGAATAGACGCTGACTCCGAATGAAGATTAGCAGTAACTGATGCTCTGATACGGGAAATATCCGCACCGACTGCTCTGAGTTTCGCCTCAATTTTTTCGTAGCCACGATCAATGTGATAAACCCGATCGATTATGGTCTCGTCCGAAGCAACAAGCCCTGCGAGTACGAGCGACGCCGATGCGCGCAGATCAGACGCGATAACTCGGGCGCCAGTTAACTTCGTTGGTCCTTCAACTATCGCACTGCGACCATCAATTTGGATTTGAGCGCCCATACGTTGTAACTCAGACGCGTGCATAAAGCGATTCTCAAAAACTGTCTCAACAATTTCCGATCGACCACGCGATTGCGTCATCAGAACCATGTACTGAGCTTGCATATCCGTTGGGAATTCAGGATATGGCGCAGTCATCATATCGCCTGCACGGAACTCGTCGCTGCCGGTAACCAAAAGAGTCGTGGGGTTTATCTCTTTTATGTTAACGCCAACGTCGCTTAATCTTTCGATCACGCTGCCGAGGTGATCGGGCCGGCAATCTTTGATCTCAAGTCGCCCTCGCGTAATCGCTGCTGCTACGATGAAGGTTCCCGTTTCGATTCGATCCGGAATGATGGTGTGTTCGGCACTGCCCAGGCTCTCGACTCCCTCGATTTCAATCGTTTCAGAGCCTGCACCGTTGACACGTGCGCCCATCTTATTTAGGAGGTCAGCAAGATCTACTATCTCTGGTTCGCGCGCTGCATTCCGGAGAGTCGTGACGCCTCGAGCCAGGGTGGCAGCCATCATCAGGTTCTCAGTCCCGGTGACAGTTACTTTCCCGAATTGAATATCAGCTGCTCTGAGTCTTCCATCTTTAGGAGCTCTTGCTACGACATTTCCTGCTTCAAGTTTGACTTCGGCGCCGAACTGTTCAAAACCTGCGAGGTGGAGATCAATTGGTCTGGTGCCAATCGCACAGCCGCCGGGTAGTGACACTTTAGCTTTACCGAAGCGCGCGAGCAGAGGTCCAAGCGCAAGGACCGACGCCCGCATCGTTTTCACGAGTTCATAAGGCGCTTCGAACAGCTCGATGTGAGATGCGGTGATTTTGTGCGTTCTGAGCTCCGGCGTCAGTACAGTGGCGCCGATGTCCTCGAGGAGACGGCGTTGCGTAATGATGTCGCGAACGTAGGGAATATTGTGGAGCGTGACAGTTTCCGACGTTAGCAGGGCGGCGGCCATACAGGGCAGAGCTGAGTTTTTGGCGCCGCTTATGGAGACGCGACCGTTTAAAGAACGGCCGCCGATGATTCTAAATTTATCCACGATTGCGACAGATTAAAGGAAAACCGGCCAAGGATAAAGCGATGGAGTCAAAGCGTGTATGGTTCAGTTTGAACCATAGGTGTCAAAGCATGAGGCGCGGCGGATGGTCCGCCGCGCCTCGTCGTTTGTACACCGCTCTCTTTTGGTGTTACTCGTTCGAAGTCTTTCTGATCTTTACTCCACCATTGGTAGTCATTGCTCGAACAGTAGCGCCTCCGGAACCGAGGTTTACGGCCAGTTCCTTACTGATTCGACCCTGAACCGTCACTGGAAAATCGACGCTTAGATTCCCGTTGACAGTGCCAGTTTCCAGGTGCGCCGAGTAATTCTCTGGAATCGACATCACGATCCCTCCATTCGTCGTACTCACGTCCAGCGAATCACCTTCCCAGTGATCGCCGCTCAATTCGACGACCAAACCACCGTTGGTGGCTCCCCCTTTAACATTTCCGCCGACTCGTTTAAGAACTACGCCCCCATTTGTAACTCGAAAATCAATTCGACCCGATACTTCGGCAATAGCAATACCACCATTGTGTGCTTCGAGCGAAAGATCTGAACGCCTTGGAACAAATACCTCGTAGCTAACGTCCCAATGATAATCTCTTCGGTTATCAGGACCGCTCGCGAAAATCTTCGCGCCTGATGTTTCAATCTGTATCTGCTTTGCCAGGGCTTCAGCTTCACTTGCGGTCGGTGCGCCAGCCTGTACACGCGCTCGAATTAGAATCTGACCCTGGTCCCAACCCTTGACTGATATGCCACCGTTTTGGCGCCCATCGATGGTAATCACGCCGCCGTTCGGCGCTAGAGTCTGTTCACGGACTTCACAGTTTCCAACCAGCCGATCGGGAAACCAGTTGTTTTCGCGACAGCTCAGCGAGCCCGGCTTAGTGTTTTGACCCACTGCGCAAAAGGCCGCCAGCACGATTAATCCGGCGACGAACACGATTCTCCTGGCAAAGCTATTCATGGCTTCGATCTCCTTAAAGTAGTCTGGGGTATTTGTATTTTTTCGCGGCTCTGAAGCTAAAACACCACACAGGAATCTCTTGTGGCATTTTTAAATGGAGGGCTCTGACTACAGCCGTGACATCTCATCAAATCCTTGTCAGCAGGCTCACTCTTTTGAGGACTACAATTCTCGGAATGCCCTGCAGGTCGGGCAAAATCTCGATTAGTTGAAAAGGTGGCTGAATCATCTGCTCAACCTTCTCGCCCTGGTCAAACCCAATTTCTAACAATAAGTATCCTCCCTCAGTAAGGAATTCGGGAGCTTCTCGCAGAATTCGCCGGATTACGCTGAGCCCGTCACCACCAGGACTCAAAGCCGTCAATGGTTCATGATCTCTGACTTCACGTTGTAATCCCGGTAGCATCTCGGCAGCCACATAAGGTGGATTAGAGACGATGATGTTGAACTCGTGCGAAGGGTCTAACCTTTCAAAGCAGTCAGACAAAACAAACTCGATCCGGTTCGTAACTTCTAAACGGTTCGCGTTTAGTCTCGCCACATCGAGAGCTGAGTCAGAAATATCCACAGCCGTTGCTTTTGCGTCGGCTCGTTCGCAAAGAATCGAGATAGCAATACATCCTGATCCAGTTCCCACGTCACATATAGATGGACCATCTGAATTCGTTAGTAACCTTAAGGCGGCTTCGACGAGGAGTTCAGTTTCAGGGCGAGGTATCAATACGGCAGGACTCACGTGAAATTGCCGCCCAAAAAAGTCCTGGACTCCGGTGATGTACTGCAGCGGTTCCCCCACGGCTCGTCGTTGGATCATCGCAAGATATCGATCAAATTCGGCATCGTCCAAAAGCTCATCAGAGTTTGTGATTAGGTAGGTTCGATCCTTTGAAAGATTATGTTCCAGCAGCGACCGGGCATCCCGTCGATACTCAGGAACGCCTGCCTCCCGGAGAATCTGGGCACCCTGATTGATTGAATCGTTGATTGAACGCATCGTCATTGCTGCGAAACTTGGCTTTGCCCCCTTGCCTATTTCTCTTACGTCTCTATAATTCCTTCACACAGTTAGAAAGTTGCAATGAAGATTGCCCGACCCGAAATGTAGAGTTTTCGGAAGCTTAAGGCAATTCATCATTTCTTTAGGATACTAAAGAACGAGTCTCGTTCCTCCCGTGTACGTTACGAACCTCCGCGCTGAGAAGCACGGAGGTTCTGACGTATTAAGGGCAGCAGTTTAACAATGTTGGTGATGGGAGTCGCCCGTGGGTTCAATGTCCAAAAGCCTGCTGCTGTTCGCACTTAACTGGCTCGACGCTCAATTGACTTTGCTGTGGATTCGCACAAATGTGGCTACCGAAGGCAATAGCCTGATGGCCCGCATCATCAATCACAGCGAAATGTCTTTCCTCATCTTCAAGCTCGCAATTGGCGGGTTCGCTGCTTATACGCTCTATCGTTGCGCTCATATCCCGCTTGCGCGAAGAGGTATGTCGGTGGTGCTGATCGTCTATTTTTTCCTAATGGTCATCCACGCTGCGATTGGCTTTTCCGCCCTTGGTTGGCAAGGCCCAATAAATGTCCTGGCGTACTGCGAAAGACTGCCCAGGGCAATTTTCTACTTGTTCGCCTAAATCACCCTCGTCGTCGGAAATAACGAAACCCTGGCGCCCGACGCGCGTTTCAACATAGCCAGAACTTGAAGACACAACCAGGGCTCCCAATCCTTGCCGGAAAGGGGGCTCTGGTTCTACATTTGTGCTCTGGGATGGTCACTGAGGAGCAAGATCCTTGTCAGCACAACGACGAGCGCGGTTCAAGGCATCTTAAGAGTGGTTCGGCTAAACCCGAAGCCATGAATACGAGTAAGTGAGGCAATTATGTACAAACTTTCTGCACGCCAGATTCTTTTGATAGCTTTTATTTCAGCATTGGTAGCAGCCGCAACAGTGGCAACAGTTGATCATCTATACAATCGACTCGAGCCTTCACAGGCAGCAATCTCGGAAGCTCCGCCGGCAGGTATTGCCGACCCCGCTACGGTTACCGACGAACAAAACAATATCGAAGTCTATCGAGTCTTGAGTCCAGGAGTGGTGTTTATCCACTCGACTTCCTATAGCCGCGATTTCTTTGGTTATGTCGAGCCCCAGGAAGGCTCTGGCTCTGGCTCAATACTGGACCAACAAGGTAATATTCTTACCAACTATCATGTCATAGAAGGTGCACAGAAGTTATCGGTGAGCCTTGGTGGGAAAGACTACGCCGCAAGTGTAGTTGGAGGTGACCCCGATACAGATCTGGCGGTTATCAGGCTTGTTGAAAAACCAGCTGGTCAATTGACGGTGATTCCGTTGGGCGATTCTGAGAAACTGGTTGTGGGCCAAAAGGTCCTCGCAATCGGAAATCCATTTGGTCTTGATCGAACATTGACCACTGGAGTAATTAGTGGGTTGCAGCGACCCATCCGTGCTCGGAATAACCGATTAATCGAAGGCGCGATTCAAACGGACGCCTCAATCAATCCCGGCAACTCGGGTGGTCCACTGCTCGACTCGCGAGGTCGAATGATCGGCATCAACTCTCAGATTCTTTCACCGTCTGGTAGTTCAGCCGGAGTGGGATTTGCGGTCCCGGTCAGCATTGCAAAGCGTGTTGTACCGCAGCTGATTCAAACGGGTAAGGTACGAAGACCCAAACTGGGCATCGGCACTTTAGATCTCGAATCAGTTCGGAGCCAGGTTGATTTACCGATTAAACAAGGTGTCATCATTCGCCAGGTAGCCCGTGGAAGTGGCGCCGCGGCAGCAGGTCTTCGCGGTCTTCAGCAAACTGACATGGGTGATGTCGAATTGGGAGACATCATCGTAGGAATCGACAACGATAAAGTAGAAAATTCAGACGCGCTTTTCCGCGTTCTTGATAAACATCAAATTGGGGAAGTTGTTCAGGTTCAAATATGGCGCAACGGCAGGCAGATTACCGTTCCAGTACGGTTAATGGACTCGCCTGATTCACGTCGTTAAGGCGTTTTCCAATTATCCAAAAGTAGCGGGTTTGATGCCTGCAGTTGAGGAAGGGGAACTCTCGGGTGATGACGGCAATCATCCGAGAGTATCTGTATCTCAAATGCACCAAACCACGCACTTCTTTAACCTGGGATACGGCTGGCTGTGTAAACATTGCAGCGCCGAAAACACCGAACGTAAACAGTACCATCCTCATGAATGCGAAAAGGGAAAGACACCAAGTCTCGCTCTCGCAAAGTGGGTCGATGAAGAGCATCACGGTTTAACGTGCCCACGCTGTGGAATTGAGGAGAAGATTAGTAGAAGGTGAAGGGAGAGGAATAGGACCTATAGGACGTATAGGTCCTATACTTGTTTTTCTAGATCGAACTCTCTTTGATAATCTCTTAAGCTTCTGGCAATTACATCGATTGCCTCGGTCCGATCGTACACACCCACGATCTCGACCTTCTTCTTTTCCTCGTTGGGCAGTTGCTTGTAGCTCAAGAAGTAGTGCTTCAACCGGTCGACCAATCCAGCAGGCACATCGCCAATATCGCCAATTGCGCCATACGCGAGATCGGCTTCGAGTATGGCAATGATCTTGTCGTCAGCCTGTTGTCCATCAATCATCCGCAGACCACCAATCGGACGAGCATTTAAGAAGAAGCTGCCATGAGCAAAAGTCTTTTCAGTGAGAACGCAAACATCCATGGGATCTTTGTCGCCCTCAATTCCACGGCGACCCGTACGCTGTTCGCAAAGCTCTGCTACTTCAACGCCGCAATAAGTTTGTGGTATGAAGCCATATAGCGTTGGACACATTGATGAGAAGCGTTGCGGCCGGTCCACGCGTAAGTGACCGGACGGTTTGTCCAACTCGTATTTAACTGCGTCAGTAGGGACGATTTCGATATACGCATTGACTAGCTCTGGGGCGTTTAATCCTGGTGTCACGCCATGCCAAGGGTGAGCTTGAAAGAGATTTTTTCTGACCGTAGTGTTCATAAGGTTAACCGTTCTCATTGCACCTATACGACGCATTGCCAACCAGTCGATGATAGAATGCGACCACTCTGAATTCAAATTCATGGCAGCCAGCGTTCAAGCCCCAGCTAAATCAATCACGAGCGCTCTATCAATACGTTGGATCATTAGCGCTCGCGACGATCTGGTATGGTTTATCGGATCTGTCGTTTCCAGCTATCTATTGCTGCTGCTTTACATTTCTGGAGTCTTACCTCTAGTCGTTATGGCCGCCCTCTGGGCGATCCTAATCGATGCGCCTCACGTCTTTGGCACCTTTTCGCGAACCTATTTCGACCGCACCGAATGGCAAAACAGACCTCGACTTCTCTGGGGTTCATTGCTCTTCTTTTTGATTGGACCAGTGCTGGTTTTGGCAGGCGCTGGATTTGTTTTCTTCTTCATTGCTGCGTTGTGGGCTTACTACCACCTGGTGAAGCAGCATTACGGTTTCATGGTCCTGTATAAGAAGAAAAACGACGATCTTGCGAAGATTGATAATCTCCTCGATCGCTTGTTGTTGCTCTTTGCCTTCAATTATCCGTTTGTTGAATTCATCGCACGTGATCCTGAGGCAATGAGCCGCGTGCCTGCTGCGTTGCGAGGTGGCGTTAATGGTCTTGCAAGAATTCTATTCGCCGTCACCGTGTTGCTATTGATCGTCTGGATTGCTCGGCAGTTCCAGCGATTTCTCACGGGTGAGCCGCTCGATCTTCCCAAGTATCTTTTGCTTGCTGCCGCGATTCCGATGCATTGGATCGTGTTATTGACGCCGATGCCACATAAGCCGATAGCAATCGTGGCAATTTTAACGATCTACCACAACCTTCAATATCACCGTCTGATCTGGTTTCACAATCAAAAGTACAGAAACCCTTCAGTCGAAGGGCAGAAGAAGTTTGGCGCCGCTGAGACGATTAGTCGCCGTCTCGCCTATTACATAGGTTTTGGGATTATCTTCGGGATTATTTACCAGGGACCACGACAACTATTGGGCTATCTAAACTTCCAACAAGGTGAATCCACGCACCAATCCCTGTCGATTCAGTTGGGTATCTCATTTCTCTGGGGCTACGCTTTCATTCATTATTACCTGGACTCAAAGATCTGGCGGGTGCGTCGCGATCCATCTGT
>DASROI010000245.1:0-18221 GCA_035646955.1 Pyrinomonadaceae bacterium | reverse complement strand
GGCGTTATGTCGCGAGCCAGCCCGGCCCCAAGATTGTCGTCGTGCAGGACCTGGAAAAGCCGCGCGTCATCGGCAGTTTTTGGGGCGAGGTGAATTCAAACACCCATCGCGCCCTCGGCTGTGTCGGCACCATTACGGACGGAGCGATCCGTGATGTCGATGAGATGACCAATGCCGGCTTCAAGGCACTGGCCCGGCGCTTATGTGTGGGACACGCCTATGTCACTCCCGTGCGCTGGGGCGGTAGCGTCGAGGTGTTTGGCCAGCGGATCGAACCCGGTCGACTGGTCCACGCGGACAAGCATGGCTTCCTTGCCATCACGCCCGAGGAAGCGCCTCAAGTTTTGGAAGCGGCGCGATTCATGGACGCCAATGAATGCAAGACGGTCATTGCCGCCGCCCGAAACTGCGCCGGGCTGACGACCGCCGATTGCCTGCAAAAACTGGATGAGGCGGCCACCGAGTTTGGTCGCGCCGCGGAGGAGCGGTTTCGCAAGGCGGGGGAATGGTAGCCGCCCTCCCCTTCATCAGCATTTGATGAGGGTCATTCATTGAGCATTGATCATCGAATATTGATCATCTGTCATTGCTGACGCGCACCGCGTAGCGCATCCGCGCGGCCCAATGATCGATGCAAAATGATCAATGATCAATGATCAATGACCAATAAAAGCAAATAGATGACTTGCCCCGATCTGAAACCCCCGACCCCAGACCCCTGACATTCCGGGGGCTGGCCGTGGCAGACATAGTCGCACATTTCATGTAGCATAAATGGCCTCATGCCGGGACTGGAAAACTACGTCGGACAAACGCTGGACGATAAATATCGCCTTGAACAACTTCTCGGTCAGGGCGGCATGGGGGCAGTCTATCTGGCCACTCACCTTGGCACTGACCGATACGTCGCCCTCAAACTAATTGCGCCGCGTTTCATGAGAACCGCGGAATTCGTTGAGCGGTTCAAGCGCGAAGCACGGGCGGCCGGACGTTTACGCCACCCAAATGTCGTTGATGTTACCGACTTTGGATTTTCCCACGTGAAGGAGGGTCAGGTTGCGTATCTCGTCATGGAGTATCTCGATGGGTGTACGCTCGGTGACATTCTTGCTGAAGAAAGACATCTGCCTCTTGAATGGGTAGTGGATATTCTCGAACAGGTTTGTTCGGCGGTGCACGAGGCCCATCAACTCGGCATCATTCATCGCGACTTAAAGCCGGATAATATCTGGTTGGAGCCTAATCGACTCGGTGGCTATCGTGTAAAAGTACTCGACTTCGGAATAGCAAAACTAGGTGAATCCTCTCCAACCGTGGGTGATGATGATCCGGGTAACACAATCATTGACGAAGTTTCACGTATCGTTAGTCTTTCGGATGGAATCGGAAGTGACGAAGTAGGCGGGCTGGAAGCAAAAACGTTATTGAATCCTCCTGAAATCGACCGCCAAACCCACCACGGTCACATCAATACGGAACGGATTGGATTCGGAACGGCTCTCAAGAAAGAATCGACCGATGAGGCGGAGAGTACAAACTTCTTCTCGGCAGAAAAGGCTTTCGTTAAGCCGCGAGCGCTTACTGAAGAATTCAAGTCAGCTCATCCTGAAGATACAGACGGGACGTTGCTATTCGAGCAGGGAACCTCCTCGGGCAGACAAACCTTCGGCGCTTCAACTCACGTAGAGAGTGCCGCCTTGACGCGTGTCGGCGCAATCATGGGGACGCCTCTGTACATGTCTCCGGAACAATGCGGTGGCGGTCAAGTCGATACGCGGTCCGATATATATAGTCTGGGCGTCATCGCGTACCAAATGTTGGCTGGTGAACCACCTTTCAGCGGCAACACGTCTGCAGTAATGCAAGCGCACCGAGAAAACACCGCGCGTCATCTCCGCGACTACGAGGTCAAGATCCCAAAGCGCGTCGCAGGAGTAGTGATGTCATCGCTCTCGAAGGATCCGAACGAGCGACCGCAAACAGCTTTTGCTTTTGCAAGTTCTCTGCGAGGACAGGCCGAGGGAATTGGCGCCCTCTATCGTCGGGCATTTTCTCTTTACAGTGAGTACTTTCCCAAATTTGTAAAACTGTCGATCATTGCCCATCTTCCAGTGATTGCCGTGGCCGCCCTAATGATTGGTGTCCTGGTGGCCGACAAGATGTTAGACCCCGTTGGGAGGCTTCAAAAAGCGGCAATGATTTCAATTACCATTTTTGTTGGCCTGTTACAGGTTGCGGCCTATTTTGTTGCGGCTGGTGTGATCTCAGGTGTGACCGCCATCATTGTTACGCAACTCTCTGCGGCTCCGCTCAGGCCAGTGAAGCTTCGCGTTGCGTTTGCTGTGTTGCGGAGACGTTGGAAACCGTTTTTGAAAACAATGGTCCGCGTCACGATCAGGATCATTTTTGGCTACATTCTGTTTTTTATACCCGGCATCGTAATGTCGATTCGGTACGCCCTCTATGCGCCGGTGGTCTTGATTGAAGGGCTTGAGAAGAAGGCCGCAATGCAGCGAGCTCGAGAGCTGGCTTCGCGTTCATGGCGCACAGTGATCATCGTTTCAATTTTGCAGATTCTGATTCCGATTTGCGTCAGTATCGTGATTGGTCGGATTCGAGTGGGTGTAAGCGAGGATTTCAAGCACGCGACCCTGGGCCGGCAGATATCTCAACAAATATTAGGCCTGGCGAACATTTTTGTTGTGCCGCTGATGTCGATTGTGCCGGCGTTACTCTACCTAAAAATGCGCCAGCTCGGTGGCGAATCGTTGAATGCGGCGATGGCTCAGATGGAAGAGGTTGATGTGGGCCGCCGTCTATGGCAGCAGCGAATGCGAACCCGTCTGAGTCTGTATACCCCCAGCGGACAGAAGACGACAAACAGCTAGGCCACGTTTCGATTGTGAGAGCAAACCCTCCTATTCACCCAAGCTTTAGCTTCGGGTCGAATCAGGCTATTGTCGGTAACCGTTTAGCGGGTTTCCCGAAAGTGAGAAGCGGGAGAAATGGGTAAACCGTTGAAACCGTTTACAAAGAGCACTCGAGTGCCTTAACCCAAGCTAAAGCCTGGGGTGAATGAGAGATCTCGCCTTTCCCAACCTCGTACTTTGCGGGGTAAGATTCAGACTTCGACGTTTACGTTAGTCATCTAATACGCTTCAACGAATAACCTATTCATCCAACAAATAGTACTGTTAATGCCTGACATCACCACCGACAGATCGAGCGGTATCTTATTGCATCCAACATCTTTCCCAGGGCCGTTTGGTATTGGAGACCTCGGCCAGACTGCGTATCAATTTGCAGACTTTCTGGCGGCGTCAGGTCAAAGCCTTTGGCAGGTTTTACCTCTTGGTCCAACTGGGTACGGAGATTCTCCGTACGCTTGTTATTCTGCTTTTGCCGGCAACACCCTCCTCATCAGTCCGGAACGATTGGTGGCTGAAAACCTCGTGACCGCCGACGAAGTAACCCCCTTAATTGCTGCGTCTGATGAGCGCATCGATTTTGTTCGGGTGCATGAGCATAAAGAGGGAATTCTGCGCCGCGCGTTTTCTCGTTTCACGACATCCTCTCGATCACAACTAAAAACTGACTTTGAGAAGTTTTGCAGCGAAGAGCGCGATTGGTTGGATGATTACGGATTGTTTCGTGCGTTGAAAGAGGCCAATGCTGACCGTCCATGGAACGAATGGCACCCCTCGCTTGTAAAGAGAAGTGCCGATGCCATCAAACAGGCTCGAACTACCTTCGAACATCGAATTGAAGCGCATAAGTTCGCTCAGTTCTTGTTTTTTCGACAGTGGTTTGAGCTCAAATCTTACTGCAACAAACTAGGGATCAAGCTGATCGGTGATATTCCAATATTTGTGGCCCAGGATTCGTCAGATGTTTGGACCAATCCGGATCAATTCAAACTCGATGAAGATGGGACGCCGACGGTGGTTGCAGGAGTGCCGCCAGACTATTTCAGCACTACTGGTCAGTTGTGGGGAAATCCGATTTACAACTGGGATCAGATGTTAGCAGACGGATTCAAATGGTGGATAAAGCGGATCAGGGCCAGCCTTCAACTGTTTGATGTCGTCCGGATCGATCATTTTCGCGGGTTTGCTGCATGTTGGGAGATCCCAGCCGGTGATAAAACCGCGGAGCGCGGAGCTTGGGTCGAAGCCCCCGGCCAGGAGTTATTTCTCGCCGTAAAGAGTGCGCTGGGCGAGATCGATGTCATCGCGGAGGATCTGGGAGTAATCACTCCTGATGTTGAGAGCTTGCGTGATGGTTTCGGTTTTCCCGGTATGCGAGTCTTGCAATTTTCTTTTGGTGGCAATCCAAAAAACTCTGACCTGCCCCATAATTACATACAAAACTCTGTTGCTTACACGGGCACTCACGACAACGACACCACGGTTGGCTGGTTTACTGACTCAGGGAAGACTGGGTCAACTCGCACTGCTGAGGAGATAAAGCGCGAACGACAGTTTTGTCTTCGTTATCTAAATTCCAATGGCGCCGAGATCAATTGGGACTTCATTCGTGCATTGATGCAGTCGGTATCAAACCGGGTCGTCATTCCTCTGCAGGATGTGCTCGGGCTTGGTAGTGGAGCCAGGATGAACCTGCCTAATAGTACCGAAGGGAACTGGCTCTGGAGATTTAAGACCGGAGCGATTAATGAGTCGTTGAGCAGGCGCTTAAGGGAGATGACCGAAACCTATGGTCGTCTGCCTCCCCAACCTTGAGCTCTCCCTGCAGACACTACGCGACTGAAGTCGGTGGTGTCGTATCTAAGATGCTCTGGGAAATTGACCACACGTGGCGAGTTGGTGGTGTCCTTATATATATGGCAACAGGGTCCATTCATCCGTTTTTTAGTACTCATCGACGATTACTCGGAATTTCTTTTGCGAAAGTGGGATTGAGAAGTCCCGCAAGCGAAACATTTTCTCCGGAGTTTTTGGCCCGCGGCCAACAGAGGGTCAGAACGACTTCACGCAGAAAGTCCGAAACTGCCCTAATATTCGAACATTTCCGCCCATCGAGCCGTAAATTGGTCTCATGCATAAGAGGTGGCACGCCCCTTGATTCGAGTTGTTCCTGGAGAACTGTATAGTCTGCGCGTGAAAGTTGGTTACTTTGCTCTGTCTAAAACCTTCTCCTCGCGCAAAAATCGCCGCTCTCTCAACTGGCCAGTACAGCTCTCCAAAAATTTCTTGATGTAAAGCTATGGATATAAAACGGCCCCCTAAATCGAAGATAAAGAAGAAAATCCGAACCGCGGTTCTGATCGTGGTTGCTGTCGCTGCTGTCGGCGGTATCACATACGTCCTTGCCAAACTGAAACCCGCTGCGCCAACTCTCGACGCTTCAACGGCCGTCATCGAGACCGTGAAGCGTGGCGAGATGGTTCGTGACGTTCGAGGAAATGGAACCCTGGTTCCGCAGATAACTCGCTGGGTACCGGCACCAACCGATGGAAGAGTCGAGAAAATCCTCCTCCAGGCCGGCGTCGAAGTCGATCCCTCTACGGTGATCGTCGAGTTGTCCAATCCCCAACTTGAGCAACAGGCAGCGGATGCGGAGTTTCAAGTTAAAGCGGCTGAAGCTGATCAGGACAATCTTCGAGTCAAACTCGAAAGCGACAGCATGACTCAGCAGTCTGTTATCGCAACGATTAACGCGCAATATAGCCAGGCTAAATTGCAGCTCGATGCTGACGAGGTGCTCGCCAAACAAGGCCTCGTTTCACTTCTCGTTTTGAAAATCTCGCGCGTAAACGTGCAGGACCTTGCCAATAGGTTGAGTATTGAACAACAGCGCCTGGTCGTGAGCGCCAAAGCTACAAAGGCGCAACTTAATGCTCAAAGCTCAAGGTTGAGTCAATTGCGCGCACTCGCAAAATTGAAGAGCGATCAAGTTAATGACTTGAAAGTGCGAGCGGGAACGGGTGGCGTTCTGCAGGTGGTATCGGTCCAGGTTGGTCAACAGGTGACACCTGGTCTAAATATCGCGAGGGTTGCAGATCCGGCTTCACTGAAGGCAGAACTGAGAATTCCTGAAACTACGATCAAGGACGTGAAGATCGGTCAGAAAGTGTCGGTTGATACTCGCAACGGAATTATCCAGGGTGAAATTGCGCGTATCGATCCGGCTGCCCGAGAAGGAACGTTCACAGTAGATGCGACCCTTATTGGACCATTACCATCGAGTGCGCGTCCTGACTTGAGTGTTGACGGAACGATCGAGCTGGAACGGCTAAAAGATGTCTTGCATGTGGGTCGGCCCGCATTCGGACAGGGCCAGCAATCAGTTGGCATGTTCCTGTTAAGTCCGGATGGTCAGGAAGCGACCAGGACCACGGTTCAACTTGGACGCTATTCAGTCAGCACTATCGAAATTGTAAGCGGACTAAAAGAAGGAGATCGCGTAATCATCTCCGATACAGCAGCTTTTGATGGTTATCCGCGGATCCGAATACGCTAAGCGTAGTTAGCAAACAGAATTTCACCGGTAACGCAATCCAAATTTGTGTCACGGCGAGCGCGGCCTTGTCGGACGAAAAGAAGGAGCACTTAATGAGTTCAACGCGCCCTCTAATCCACCTTTCAGACGTAAAGAAGGTTTTCTATACGGATGAAGTAGAGACCCACGCCCTTTCCGGTATTCATCTCGATATTCAGCAAGGTGAGTACGTCTCGATTGCCGGACCATCCGGTTGCGGCAAGTCAACACTCTTATCGATCCTGGGACTGCTGGATACTCCCACTGCCGGTGAATATGTTCTCAATGAGCATCCGGTAGAGAATCTATCTTTATCAGAGCGTGCCCGGATCAGAAATCGTGAGGTTGGATTCATTTTTCAGAGCTTTAACCTGATTGGTGACCTGACAGTGTACGAAAACGTCGAGCTGCCGTTGACTTATCGCGGAATGAGCTCTAGTGAACGGAAGAAACGTACCACCGAAGCACTCGAGCGAGTCGGCATGGCCCATAGGGCCAAACATTTGCCGAGCCAGCTGTCCGGCGGTCAACAACAACGTGTCGCTGTTGCTCGAGCTGTTGGTGGAGCGCCCAGCATCCTGCTCGCAGACGAGCCGACTGGAAACCTCGACTCAACTAATGGCGAGGCAGTAATGGAATTGATGCGCGAGTTGCATCGCGGTGGCGCCACCATCTGCATGGTTACGCACGATCCACGCTACGCCCAGCATGCTGATCGAATCGTCCATCTATTTGACGGCCTGATCGTTGAAGAGGAGGCAGGGTCCGAAAGGCGTGAGATTCGAGAAGCGAAACGCGAACTCGAGGAAAGCGGTTTTGGAGCGATTTCATGATTAGTTTGCGCGGGGTAGAGAAGTCATTTCCGCACGGACCAACGCGAACTTACGTTCTGCGCCGGATCGATCTAGACATAAAGCCCGGCGAGTTCGTTTCTATCATGGGTCCGTCAGGAGCAGGGAAGTCGACACTGCTTCACATCCTGGGTATGCACGATCAATCGTGGTCCGGCGAGTACTATTTCGACGACGTTGCCGTTCACTCAATGGATACCAAGAAGCGCGCTGCCTTGCGTAATCGAAACATTGGATTCGTTTTTCAGAGTTACCACCTGTTGGATGACCAGACTGTTTTTGAAAATCTGGAGTTGCCGCTGTCATATCGAGACGTCAACAAAAAGGATCGACAATCGATCGTTTGCGACACGCTCGATCGCTTTCAGATGGTTGGAAAGAAAGATCTTTTTCCCACGCAGTTATCGGGAGGCCAGCAACAGCTGGTCGGCATTGCTCGGGCGGTGGTTGCCAGTCCACGCATCATTCTGGCTGACGAGCCAACCGGTAATCTGCATTCGGCGCAGGGCAAAGAGATCATGGACATGTTCAAGCGTTTGAACGACGAAGGTACCACCATCGTCCAGGTGACACACTCGGAGACTAATGCAGCCTATGGCAATCGAATCATCCGTCTGGAAGATGGATGGATAGTGGATAGTTAAGTTTTCTAACCTGCAGTTGCTCTGATCGAAAAAAGAAACCAGCCTGGCTGGCGCTACTGCTCTACCTCAGTAACGTCGACGTCACCCGTGTGTCTGGTCGATGCCAGGCCCAAGATCAGCGAGGGAATTATGGACGCGTTCCTGAAAGACATTCGCTACGGGCTTCGTAGTTTAAGAAGACGGCCCGGCTTTACCGTCACTGCGCTAATCACGCTTGCTATCGGTATCGGAGCTAACGTCGCACTCTTTTCAATAGTCAGCGGAGTACTCCTTAACCCGCTTCCTTATCCCAATCCTGAACGCCTGATCACACTTCATCAGAGCAAGCCTGGCTTTGACACTGGCGCCATTCCGTACCCGAATTTTCGTGATTGGCAGAGTCAAAATCAGACTTTTGAATCGATGGCGATTTCGCGCGGTTCCTCCTTCACCCTGACCGGGGTCGGCGATGCCGAACGAGTTGATGCTCTGTTCGTCTCTGGTGATTACTTCAAAGTACTGGGCGTTGAGCTGGCACAAGGGCGAGACTTCGTAGCTGGCGAGGATCAAAAAGGTGCGCAGCCTGTCGTCATCGTGAGTGCCGGGTTTTGGAATCGGAAGTTCGCTGGCTCGAATGATCTTCACCACCAGTCCATGACTCTGGATGATCGAAGTTATGCCGTCGTCGGCGTCCTGCCATCAACTTTCAATCTCCGCGATGCAGATGTTTTCGTGCCGATTGGGCAATGGAACAATCCTGCACTCGAGAACCGCGGCGCCGCGCTTGGCTTACACGGTATTGGAAGGCTGAAACCGGGCGTAACATTTGAACAGGCCCAGGCGGACCTCAATCGGGTTGCGAACAATCTTGCGGCGACTTATCCGGATACCAACAGGGCTAACGGAGCCAAACTAATTCCGTTAAGAGAAAGATTACTTGGAGATGTTGGTCCAACGCTTTTCACACTATTGGGCGCCGTCGGCTTTGTACTCCTGATTGCCTGTGTCAACGTCAGCAATTTAATGCTAGCGCGCTCAACGGGTAGGACTCGAGAGTTTGCCATTCGCGCTGCGCTCGGTGCTGGTCGCGGTCGATTGCTTCGACAACTTCTGACTGAGAGCACTTTGCTGTCCTTGATGGGAGGCGCTTTGGGGTTGGCGCTTGCGGCATGGGGTACCAAAGCGGCCCTGGCTGCTCTGCCCCTGGCCATCCCACGCGCAAGTGAAGTGACTCTAGACACGCGCGTCCTTATGTTCACCGTCGTTGTCTCTCTTCTCGCAGGAATTCTATCTGGTTTAGCTCCTGCACTAAAAACTTCAGAGTGGCGTTTAGCGAACGCTCTTAAAGAAGGGAAACGGAGCGCGCCAAGCCGGAGCCGGTTGCAAAGTGCACTCGTAGCGGTCGAAATGGCACTCGCGCTGGTCCTATTAGTTGGTGCGGGCTTGATGGTGCGCAGCCTGGCAGCACTTTGGAATGTGGATCCTGGGTTCCGCGCCGAAAACGTTCTCACCTTCGGACTCAGTCTTCCGCCCTCAATGGGAAATGCTTCACCCGAAGCGATCCGTTCAGTCCTTCATGAACTAAACGCTCGACTGCATGCGACTCCAGGTCTCGAGGCAGCTGCTTTTACCGACGGAACAATTCCGTTGCAGGGAGAGAACGACCGCTTCTTTTGGCGCGCGGATCAGCCTAGACCAGCCAGTCAAAGCGAGATGAACCTAACGCTCGTCTACGTTGTCGGTTCCGACTATCTTCAGGCGATGGGAATACCACTAAAGCGAGGTCGCTTTTTTAGCGAACATGACAACGAGAAATCTCCCAGAGTTGCAGTCATCGACGAACAGTTTGCCCACAAGTACTTCGGATCGTCGGATCCAATCGGAAAAGAGGTCCACTTTGATGGTGAAGATGAGCCGCTGCAAATTGTAGGAGTGGTTGGACACGTCAAGCAGTGGAGTCTTGATACTGACGCGCAATCATTACAAGCTCAGTTGTACCAACCTTTCTCGCAGTTTTCTAACGATTACATGAGATCAGTGGCAGCAGGGTTCTTCGTGGTTGTGCGGGGAAGTGGCAGCGCTCAATTGACTCTGGACTCAATGCGCAGGGTGGTCCAGAGCCAGGATCCTCAGAACGTAATTTACAGCGCAGTCACGATGAACGAGATCATCGGTAAGACACTCGCGGCGCGGCAATTCTCAATGATCTTGCTGGCGAGCTTTGCAGGAATGGCTCTGCTTCTTTCGAGCATAGGATTGTATGGAGTTATCTCATATCTGGTGGGCCAACGAACACACGAACTGGGAGTTCGGATGGCTTTGGGAGCACAACGGCGTGATGTGTTGCTCCTCGTCGTAAATAACGGGATGCGAATGGCCCTCATTGGCGTCGCACTCGGACTGGTTGCAGCTTTGTTGCTTACAAGGTTGATGACGAAATTGCTTTACGGCGTGAGTGCTACAGACCCGGCAACATTCGCAGTCATTGCTGTGTTGCTCAGTGTGGTCGCACTACTTGCCTGTTACTTACCAGCTAGAAAAGCAACGAAGGTCGATCCGTTGATCGCCCTCAGGTACGAATGAAACTCTTGTTCTGAAAGCCTTAGAAGGAGAGCTTAATGATCGATAGCCTCTTGCGTGATATTCGCTACGGAATACGCAGTCTATTAAATCGACCGGGCTTCACCCTGGTGGCTGTCGTTACCCTTGCCCTGGGGATTGGCGCGAACTCAGTAATCTTTAGTGCGATCAATGCTCTCCTCTTAAAGCCACTTCCGTTTCCCGAGCTCGATAGAGTCGTTGCAGTCTGGGATAAGAATCCGACTCGCGGAGTCGAGCGTAATGAAGTTGCACTGGCAAACTATCTCGATTGGCAGTCGCAAAACAAATCATTCGACAGCCTTGGACTCTATCGATGGTGGAGTTCAAACCTTACTGGTACTGAAACACCCGAACGGCTCCAGGGTTTTCTCGTTACAGCCAGCTTCTTCGACGTTACCGGGATCAAGCCGGTCCAGGGGCGGACGTTTCTCCCTGAAGAGAACCAACCCGGAAGAGATGCAGTTGTTGTCATTACTAACGGACTTTGGCAGCGAAGGTTCGGTAGCGATCCGAACATCGTAAACAAGCAGATCACTCTCAGCGGAATCAGCAGAACTGTAGTCGGTGTCATGCCACCCGGGTTCAATTATCCGAAGGGTGCAGAACTGTATGCTCCCCTGGCGATCTCAGCTGAGATGGCGAGCAATCGACAGTTTCATACTTACCTCATCATAGGCCGACTGAAGAATGGTGTCTCGATTCCCCAGGCGCAAACTGATCTCAACACCGTTGCAGCCCGGCTCGAGCAGCAGTATCCCGAAACCAACACGGGATTGGGAACTGGTGTCTTTCCAATTGTTGCCGACACTACGAGACAGTACGACACGGCGTTGTGGGTGATGATGGCTGCGGTTGGCTTTGTCTTATTGATCGCTTGCGCCAACGTCGCAAATCTAATGTTGGCGCGCGCGACTGGTAGGAAGAAGGAGATTGCGTTACGAGCTGCCCTGGGTGCCAGTCGAGCTCGCATCATTCGGTACCTCTTAACAGAGAGCGTCATAGTTGCCTTAATAGGTGGTGTGTTGGGAGTCCTCATCGCGTTTTGGGGAATTGACCTGTTACGCGTTTCCAATCCGGGTGAGGCTGCAAGATTTGCGCCAGGTTGGGATCGGTTGGGACTCAATCTACCAGTTCTATTATTTACCCTCACGCTTTCAATTCTGAGCGGCTTACTCTTCGGACTCGCTCCCGCATGGCAGGTCTCTAAACCAAATCTTAATAACTCTTTAAAGGAAGGCGGTCGGAGTTCTGGTTCAGGCTCGCACCGGTTGCGCAGCTCCTTAGTGGTTTTTGAGGTTGCCCTGTCGTTGGTCTTGCTCGTAGGCGCCGGGCTATTAGCTCGCTCGTTTCTATCTCTCTTGAAAACGAACCCCGGATTTTCTGCCGAGAATGTCCTGACCATGAATCTGGTGCTGCCCGGTGCGAAATACAAAGAACCTGCATTGCGTGCCACCTTCTTTGCCGATCTGGTCCAACGAGTGAAATCGCTGGCCGGTGTGGAAACCGCAGCTGCTGTTAGTCACATTCCTTTAGGCGGTTCGAATGCGTCGGACGCGTTCCTGGTTGAAGGCGCGCCAGAGCCTGCTCCAGGGGCCGAGAACGAAGGAAGAATAAGGGTGTGCACTCCTGACTACTTTCAGACCTTAGGCATTTCGCTTTTGAAGGGGCGAGCATTTAACGGTCAGGACACCGCTAAGAGCACTCCGGTAGTGATTGTCAACGAGACCTTCGCGCAAAAGTATTGGCCCGGCGTTGACCCGATCGGTAAGCGAATGCGGATCGTTGGTCCAATCGAAGAATCTCCATGGAGTGAAGTAGTGGGCGTAGTCCAGGATGTTAAGCATGAGCTAAATCTGCCCATCACAACTGATTTTTACTTTCCTTACTCCCAGGTGCCATGGAACAGCATGGTTTTGGTCGCCCGGACAAAAGTCGATCCTGCGGCAATGACTGGTCCAATCAAGGAGCAGGTCTGGGCAGTGGATAAGGATCAACCTGTGTTCGGAGTGCACACGATGCGTGAAGTCAAGGCGATCTCGGTCTCGCTTTATTCATTTTCATCCGTGATGCTTGGGATCTTTGCTGGAATTGCTTTGCTGCTGGCATCGATAGGTATTTATGGCGTGATGGCATTCGCCGTAAGTCAACGTACGCACGAAATCGGCGTGCGCATGGCCCTCGGTGCCCAGGGCACCGATGTCTTAAAGCTGGTTGTTAAGAACGGAATGAGATTGGCTGTCACTGGTGTAGCAGTTGGTCTGATTGGCGCATTCCTGCTAACGAGGTTCCTGGAGAAACTGCTGGTTGGGATTCCAGCCGTTGATCTGCTGACTTTCAGTGTCGTTTCAATTTGTTTATTACTCGCAGCCTTTTTGGCCTGTTACCTGCCAGCCAGAAGAGCAACGAAGGTCGATCCACTGGTTGCGTTGAGATACGAGTGAAATCATGGAGAGCTTAATCAAAGATATTCGCTACGGGATTCGCAGCTTGATGCGGCAACCATCCTTCACGATAGTCGCCGTTTTGACCCTGGCGCTGGGCATCGGTGTCAACACTGCAATCTTCAGTGTGGTAAATGCACTTCTGCTCAAAGCCTTGCCCTTCCAAAACCCTGCGGAGCTGGTAGTGGTAAATCCGGAAGCCAGCGATGGAGGACTTTCGGGGATCGCTGGATACGAGTACCTGGCATGGAAAGACAACAGTAAGTCATTCGTCCAGTTGGCTGCTTATTCCAACGACAATTTCAATCTCACCGGCCGAGGCGAACCCGAGCGCATCTCCTGCGCACAGGTTACTTCAAGTCTGTTTCCACTCCTCGGTGTTCAGCCGCTGAGAGGTCGACCATTTTTACCGGACGAAGATCGACCCGGTAATGATCGTGTAGCACTTGTGAGCGAGCGGTTTTGGCAGAGTCATTACAACAGCAGTTCGTCGCTGGTTGGTGACGTTCTTACGTTGAACGGCGCGAACTATACCGTTGTGGGAATCATGCCGAATGGATTTCGCTTCCCGGGTGAATACGATATCTGGGTGCCGTTGGCGTTGGACCATCAACGGGAGATAGGAGACTGGTTCTCACTGGTACAGGTTGTGGGCCGACTGAAGACAAACGTCTCAACCGCCCAGGCTCAAACCGAACTCGGTTTGATTTCGCAGCAGGCAACTCTGCAAATCAAGGAACCGCCGCCACTCTCTGCCAAAGAGGTGGCGCCGTTACAGCAGAATCTGGTTAGCAACTTCCGCTTAATGGTGTTGGTGCTTTGGGGCGCTGTCGGCCTGGTCCTGCTGATTGCTTGCGCAAACGTCGCCAGCCTGATGCTTGCTCGAACAGTTTCGCGCCAGCGCGAGATTGCTGTTCGGGCCGCCGTGGGGGCAAGCCGGCTGACGATCATCAGGCAGTTGTTGACTGAGAGCCTCGTACTTGGCGTCGCTGGCGGATTGTTGGGCGTCATTATTTCGATTTGGTGCGTCCAGGCTGTGACCCGGATAGTTCCCGAGAGTTTTGCGTCGTCGGTTTACGATCTTAAGCAGGTTCAGATTGATGGACCAGTACTCCTGTTTACACTTGGAATTTCGCTCGTCACCAGCGTTTTGTTTGGTCTCGCTCCTGCTATTAGCGCCTCGCGACCGAATCTCGTTCGCACTCTAAGGGACGGTCGCAGTGTAAGTGGTCCTCACTCTGGTTTTCGGAATGCGCGAACGTGGTTGGTGGTTGCTGAACTCGCCATTGCCGTAGTTCTTCTGTTTGGCGCCGGATTGTTGACCAGAAGCTTCACCAATCTGATGTCTGTAAATCCTGGCTTCGATGCGCAGAACGTACTGACGTTGCGCGTTGATCTTCCGCGCTCGAGCTATGCAAAACCTGAACAGGCTGAGCAGTTTTATAGCGAGCTTCTCCAAAGGTTGAAGTCAACTCCAGCGATTGAGTCAGTTGGTGCGATCACCCATTCCCCGTTAGCCGATTACGGACTAGTTATTTTCACGGAGATTGAGGATCAGGCTCCAATCGATCGGACGAAAGAACACCCTCTCGGTCTTGGTGTTGTTTCCGATGATTACTTTCGGACATTGAAAATTCCATTGCTAAGTGGGCGGTTGAACGACGCCACCGATACCGCCAACGGCAATCCAGTAGCGCTGGTTAATGGAGCGTTTGCGCGACGCTATTTTCCATCGGGTAACGCAGTTGGCAAACGCCTTGGTTTTGGCTGCAAAGAGAAACTCTGTCGCACAATTGTCGGTGTGGTTGGTGACATTAAACAAGAATCACTCACTGTTGCCTCATCGCCTGAGATCTTTGTTCCAATGTCCCAGCTCGCCATGAATGGAATGACAATTTTTGTGCGAACTACTGCAGAGCCACTAAGTGTCGCCAGAGTCGTGCGCAGTGAAGTACAGGCAATCGACAAGAACCAACCAATCCATCACATCCAAACTCTGAGCCAGCGTATTCAACAGACTGTTGCTGATTCCAGGGCTTTAATGTTTTTGCTTGGTGCCTTTGCCTTACTTGCTTTGTTACTCGCGACGATTGGGGTGTACGGAATTATTTCGTACTCGGTGGGCCAGCGAACTCACGAGATTGGAATTCGAATGGCCCTCGGTGCGCGCACAGCTGATGTTCTGAAACTGGTCATGACAAGGGGTCTGGTGATGACGTTGGCGGGTCTTGGCCTGGGTGTTATCGGATCGCTCGCGCTCACTCGTTTTCTGAGATCGCTTTTGTTCGGAGTAACCCCAACCGACAAAGTTACATTCGTTGTGGTCGGCTTGATCCTGCTAATTGTAGCGTTGCTGGCCTGCCTGTTCCCGGCAAGGCGAGCGGCAAAAGTGGATCCACTCGTGGCGTTGAAATACGAGTAAAGGAGAATGACGTTGGGCCATTCGGACTGATGTCAAAGAACAATATGGGTGGAATTTTTCAGGATTTACAGTTTGGCGCCCGCGTTCTGCGAAATAACCCGGGGTTTACGACTGTCGCAGTGCTTTCGCTGGCATTGGGAATCGGTGCCAACACAGCAATCTTTCAACTATTGAATGCCGTTCGCTTGAAAACTCTGCCGGTTAACAACGCCGAACAGTTGGTGCGTGTACAACTAAAAGACAGCAAAGGAACACGCGGCAATCACAGTGCAAACTATTCCGCCGTCACCAACCCGATATGGGAGAAGATTCGCGATAGGCAGCAAGGTTTCGAAGGCTTAACGGCATGGGGCACACAAACTTTCAACATGGCCCAGGGAGGTGAAGTACGTCCTGCCCGGGGGCTTTGGGTAAGCGGAGAGTTTTTCAATGTACTTGGAGTGCACGCTCAACAGGGTCGCCTCTTCAATGCGAGTGACGATCAGCGAGGGTGTGCTTCGCCGGGCGTCGTGCTCAGCAATGGCTTTTGGCAAAAAGAGTTTGGCGGTAATCCAGATGCGATCGGACGGAAAATTTCTCTCGCAGATCAACAATTTGAGATTGTTGGTATCACCGAACCCTCGTTCTACGGACTTGAGGTGGGAAAGGCTTTCGACGTCGCGGTGCCAATTTGCGCGGACGGTTTGATATCGGCAAAAAACAATCGGCTCGACTCCGGAGTGAATTGGTGGTTAATGGTGACCGGCCGACTAAAGCCTGGTTGGACCACGGAGCAAGCCACCGCTCAACTGCAAACCATCTCTCCCGCGATTTTTCAGGAAACCCTGCCTGCAAACTATCCGCCAGTCAGCGTCAATGATTATCTCAATTTTAAGTTGGAGGTGCTTGAGGGGAGCTCGGGGTATTCAACGCTAAGAGAGAACTATGAGCGTCCCCTTTGGTTGTTGCTGGCCATCGCCGGGTTGGTGCTACTCATTACTTGCGCCAACCTGGCGAATTTGTTGCTTGCCAGAGCGAACACTCGTGAACGCGAAATGGCAATACGGCAAGCAGTAGGCGCATCAAGATTCCGCATCGTCAGACAGCTGTTAGTTGAAACGTTGCTACTGTCGGTCATCGGCACTGTGCTCGGTGCATTCCTGGCCCAGGGTCTCAGTCGTTTCCTCGTCTCATTTATTGGGACGGCGCGCGATACCGTCTTCCTCGATCTAAGTCCCGATTTCCGTGTACTCGGATTCGCAGCGGCAGCTGCAACCCTTACCTGCATTTTGTTTGGCATAACTCCGGCATTGCGAGCGACTAGGGTCAGTCCGGGTGCCGCAATGAAGAGTTCAGGGCGTGGACTTACGGCGGGTAGAGAGCGTTTCAGCGCTCGTCGAGCCTTAGTCGTGGTTCAGGTAGCTCTCTCACTAGTTCTGGTCGCGTCTGCTTTGTTGTTTACTCGCAGTCTGAACAATTTGTTGAACCTCGACGCAGGCTTCAAACAAGATGGCCTTCTGATTTCGAGGGTCAGCTATCGCCGGTTGAATGTTCCGGCCGATCGCCGTCTCAGTTTCACAACTGAACTGTTGGACCACATTAAATCGGTACCTGGAGTCGATGCCGTCACCGAGATGGATTCGGTGCCGCTTACAGGTTGGGGGCGGGGAAATGTTGTTTGGTTAAACGGTAGTAATTCACAGGCGGGAGTCGATGCTTCTTTCAACCGCGTTGGAACCGATTACTTTAAGACTTTGCAGATCGATCTACTGGGCGGACGATACTTTAATAGCAGCGACGCGGCCAATTCTCCCAAGGTAGCGATTGTTGACGAGACATTTGCGCGGGTCCTGCAAGATCCTAATCCGGTTGGTCGCACTGTTTTCGTGGAAGCGACTCCAAGCGAGCCCGAAACTCCCTACCAGATCGTGGGCCTTGTGCGCGGCGGGCGGGTGACTGATCTTAAAGATGACTCAATACCGTCACTCTATCTCCCCACCTTGCAAGACCCTCAGCCCATGACCAGCAAACAATTCTTAATTAGATCAAGTTTGCCACCTGGAAATATCACACCCGCTTTAAGCCGTAGTTTGCTTGAAGTAAACCCGGGTTTGGATATCAGTTTTCAGGGGTTCCGCAGCATGGTCCAAGAATCGCTGCTGCGCGAGCGACTGATGGCGACGTTGTCTGGCTTCTTCGGATTACTCGCGCTGCTGCTTGCAAGCATTGGGCTCTATGGTCTGCTTTCATATGGAGTTGCAAGTAGGACCAATGAAATCGGAATCCGCCTGGCGCTGGGTGCGCGCACCCGGGATGTGTTGACCATGATTTTGCGCGAAGCGTTTCTGCTGGTTCTGATCGGGGTCGCAGTTGGACTACCGGTGGTCTTTCTCGTGACGCGATTTGCGAGTGCTCTGCTGTTTGGTCTTTCTCCTACAGATCCGGTTTCGTTGATTGTCGCGGCGGCGCTGTTGCTGGTCGTCGCATTCTTAGCGGGTTATTTGCCTGCACGAAAGGCGACGAAAATCGACCCGTTAGACGCATTGAGGTACGAATAAGAACTAACCCCACGAGTGACTGCCATGGACTCATTATTAAAAGACCTGCGCTATGGATTGAGAAGCTTTGCCAAGCGTCCCGGCTTCACAGCCGTCGCTCTGGTGGCCCTGGCGCTTGGCATTGGCGCCAACACTGCGATTTTTAGTTTGGTGAACGCCGTACTGATCCAGCCGCTTCCATTTCCGGAGCCGGATCGGTTGGTCTGGGCGTGGGGGAACATTCGAAATGGAGGAAACCGAGCGAG
>DASROI010000244.1:0-13950 GCA_035646955.1 Pyrinomonadaceae bacterium | reverse complement strand
GTCGCGGACGATAGCTCGGCTTTGCACAAAAACTCTAATCTTGGTGAGTGTCGAACGATCAGTGCAGTGCCGCGAGCGAAGCGCGGCGGTGGCACGTCGACATTACGCCTAAATTCTGATGGTTGGTTCGTTGAGTGTGCCATCCGGTCGCTTCGCTCGCGGTACTGTACTGTTGGCATGTTACTTTTTGTTTAAAGCCTGTGTGAGAAATCAATGACTACGGACCACTGACTACTGAAAACGATCAATGACAAACATAAGCATTCCCATAGCATTTCTGGCTGGACTCGCATCATTCTTATCTCCGTGCGTCTTGCCGCTCGTTCCCGGCTATCTTTCACTTATCTCGGGCGTAAGCCTGGATCAACTGAGAAATGCCGGGCAGGAGTCACGGTCCCTACGTCGTGGGGTCATCATCAATTCCTTAGCATTCAACGCCGGCCTCTCGCTGATTTTCGTCTCCCTTGGAGCAGCCGCGGGCTTGATTGGCTCGGCGGTTCTCTCGAGCATCTGGATTCGCGTTGCTGGTGGAGTCGTGATTATTGCTTTTGGTTTTCAAATGCTCGGTCTATTACAACTCCGGATGCTTTATAAGGACACCCGGGTCTTTTCTGACCGGAAGCCACATGGCCCACTGGGCTCGCTTGTGCTCGGAATAGCCTTCGCCGCTGGCTGGACACCATGTATCGGTCCGATCCTGGGTGGCATCATTGGACTTGCTGCGACAAGTGGAGGTTGGAGGAGCGGGCTCTTTTTATCATCATTTTATGCGGCAGGTTTGGCAGTGCCGTTCCTCCTTACGGGTCTGGCTATTAATCATTTCCTTGTCTTCTATTCGAGATTTCGCAAGCACCTTCATAAGGTCGAGGTCTTTTCCGGACTGGCTCTAATCCTGATCGGTGGCGCCATCGCGAGTGGTTATGCTACTCGGCTGGCAAGCTCCCGCCTCGCTTCAATGTTGCCGAACCTCGAAGCGCGTATTAGACCCGCTGAAGGTGGTGTACAGGTGGTCGCAGATGGGGAAGCGCTCGAGCAAGCACCGCAACTTGAACTCGAAACTGTGAATGGCAAAATTTTGAATCTCGAAAGTCTTCATGGACATGTCGTCCTGTTAAATTTTTGGGCAACGTGGTGTGGTCCATGTCGCGATGAAATACCCGAGCTAAACTCGCTCGAGCACGATTTCAGCGACAGCGGATTGAAGGTCATTGGTGTTTCATGGGATGACTCGGGAGAGGGGATACGACAGTTTCAAACTGAGATACCGCAAGACTATACTGTCGCACTCGGTGGTGAAAATCTTCAGGCGCAGTTTGCTGGTATCCGTAGCCTCCCGGCGACGATTGTGATCGATCGAGAGGGTCGAATTCGTCAAAAGATAATCGGTGCTCGTGATAAGAAAGGCTTTGCATCGGTGGTGGAGCCTCTACTCAATGAGACGCCAAAAACTAATGACTGACTTTGAGCAGCGACCAGTTGGACTGGTGGAGTAAAAATGAAAGTTCTGTTGGGTATTCTTTTTGTATTGAGCGGCGTGTTTGCCTTCAAAGTCGTTTCGCACCGGGAGGTTAGTGTCACATTGAGTGAAGAACAACCACGAGTCGCAACTGTAAACGCGCCAGTCGTACCAGTTGTTGTTGAACTGTTTACTTCGGAAGGATGTTCCAGTTGTCCGCCTGCTGATGATGTGTTAGCCAAACTGGATAAGACTTCAATCGAGGGCATACAAATAATCGCTTTGGGAGAGCATGTAGATTACTGGAATCGACTTGGCTGGGTAGACCAATACTCGAATGAAAAGTTTAGTGATCGGCAAGCTGATTACTCTGACGCATTTAAGCTCGATAGCGTTTACACACCTCAAATGATTGTGGACGGGCGAGAGGAATTTAACGGAGGCAATATGGCCCGAGCGCGTGCGGCCATCACCAAAGCCGCTCAAGCGTCAAAGGGCAAGGTTGAACTGGCGTTAGCTGATCAGAAGCTGTCAGTAGCCATTAAGAATCTTCCGCGTATTACGGCCGGGGACCGAGCCGAGGTGGTGCTCGCGATCACCGAGAACAATCTTCGGACCGATGTTTCGCGTGGCGAAAACAGCGGACGCTATTTGAATCATTCGGCGGTTGTGCGAGAGCTTTCGGTTCTGGGAGAGCTGTCGCCAAATGAAACCAGCTTTGAGGCGACTCCTAATCTGAAACTCGCGGAGAGTTGGCGCAAAGAGAATCTCCGCGTGGCCGTGTTCGTTCAAGAGCGTCGTACTCGTCGTATCCTGGCGGCCGGCATTCTGGGTGGTTTGAGCAACTAGTGCCAAGATCTCCAGATCTTAAGCCAGCGATTAAGGGCCAGGCTACTTAACACGCCACGGTGGATTCTGACGATTCGCACCCGCGTAGAAAAGACAAATCTGATTTCCTGAGGGATCTCGCAAACGAGCCTCGCGCCAAAGCCACGATTGGTCCGCCGGATCCGAATCGAACTCGATGGCTTTTGACTTGAGGTAAGCGACCACTTGATCCAACTGTTCGCACTCGAAATAGATCACCACTCCGGCGCCGGGTGGTTCGTTAACATGTTCTACTGAGAGTGTTGAATTGCCATCCGGACATTCGAATCGGGCATATCTTGGAATGCTGTCGACAATGAGACGAAGCCCGAGTTGTTTATAGAATTCAACTGAGGCGGCGACATCTGTAGCTGGTAGCGTGACTTGGTTAAGGTCCATCAGTGCCTTTGGAGTGCGCCGGCCTGGCGGCGCTTTAAAGTCAACTCGACATGTTGAGTCTCGGTTATAGCACCAGCCTATAAGCGTGGAGCATAGCTTAGTTCCCTTATAACAAAGCGCCGCCGGGCCGGCGCACTTCAAGGTTAACTTCGCAAGTGACCGGTCAATTGGGGTAGCTTTGTTGGCCCAAATGCGACGTTGTGGTCCGAGTCAATTACAACCCGATCTCCGTCGAAGCGGAAATTGAGTGTTGAATAAAAAGGCGTCTCGTACAGGACAATCTTTAAAGTGTAAGTATCCTCCGCGGTCCAGGCGCCACTCGCCGCTACTAGCGGATTCTCCGGCACACTTAGAAACTTATCCAGCCCATTTGTGAACGAACCTTTGCTCTTCGTCCAGCTATTAAAGCCCATCGGAGTTCGCGTTTCGCCTGCTGCTGTTTGGACCACCAGGCTGGGAGAGGCGGAATTAAAATCGAATGAAATGGCTTTGATTCCTCGTTCATTTTCGGGAAGTTCAAACCACTTGCCCGATATGCTTGACGCCGTACGAGACGACGGCATTCCGTTCGGAAACTTTACTGTCAGTCGAGCCAAACGGGTTTCAAGTTGTTTCCGAGCAGTCGCATTCTCGGCCAACTTCTTGTCTTTCATTGCCGGCAAGAGCTTGTCCCAGACCAGATTCATCACTTTCTGCATGTCTCGAACACCGCTAGTCATTGCGACCACCGCATCGAGCTCCGGAATCACCATGCAGTATTGACCGAAAGCACCATCCCCGCGAAACGAGTTATGACGAGAACGCCAAAATTGGAAACCATAACCCTGGTCCCAATCACTGGTTGGCGCTGAACCATTAGCCGTTTGCATTGCTGTAGCCTGTTCGACCCATGCTGCCGGTAGCAACTGCTTGCCGTTCCACGTGCCTTTTTGCAGATAAAGAACTCCGAAATTCGCGATCTCTTCAGTACGTGCCGACAGGCCGTACGCACCGGCAGAGATTCTCTGTGGACTGCTGATCCAATGCGGATCTTTAAATCCAAGTGGGTCGAACAGTCTTGGTTTTAAATATTCAAGCACCGTCATGCCGGTAACTTTCTGAACAATCGCCGAGAGCATGTAAGTTGCGGGTGAGTTATAGAGAAAGTGCGTGCCCGGTTTAAAGGGTACGGGGTGTGCGAGAAAAATCCTGGTCCATGAGTCAGTCGCGCCAGCCGGATCGACGACTCGAATTGGCGCTTCTGTCTGGTTACCTGACGACATTCGCAGCAAATCTCGCACTCTCATCGCACGCAAGTTCACTGATGGGTCAGCAGGGGCTTCTTCGGGAAAGAATTTAAGAACTTGATCATCAAGACTCAATTTGCCTTCAGAGATGGCTAGTCCAACAGCAGTTGAAGTAAAGCTTTTGCTCAACGAGTAGAGGATGTGTGGGGTATCGCGATCGTAAGGTCCCCACCAACCTTCAGCTATCACGTGTCCATGTCTGACGATTATTAAGCTATTCATCGCATCTATTTCTTTGTCAGCGGCTTCGACGAAAGCGAGCAGATCGGCAGATGAGATTCCTTGCTGTTCCGGAGTGCTGCGAGGCAGTGAAAAAGCCTTTTGAGTTGCTGTCACAGAGCGGCCACTACGTCCGTATGCGAGCGAGTGCGTCGGAACGAATTGGATCAGAGCCAATAGTGAGCACAGGACAAAATACGCAGTATGTTTCCTCATTAGACCTCTCTTATCGATTAAAAGTGGACGTGAGCCTCAGAACTTAGCAAATCGAATAAATTATACGCATACTTCTAATTGCAATGCTGCGATTTTAAGGCTTATGCTCAATTATCGATCAACCAGCTGAGTGGAGATGTTCATGAATGATCTTTTGGCGGCTCGCTCCCAAATGGCGATGTCGCTTGCTTTTCATATCATTTTTGCCGCTATCGGGATTGCAATGCCCCTGTTGATGGTGATCGCAGAATATCTTTGGCTACGGTCTAAAGAAGAAGTCTACCTGCAACTTGCAAAAAAATGGGCCAAGGGTACTGCAATCCTTTTTGCTGTCGGAGCTGTCTCGGGCACCGTTCTTTCATTTGAGTTAGGTCTCTTGTGGCCAGGTTTCATGGGTTACGCCGGATCGATCATTGGCATGCCCTTTTCCCTCGAGGGGTTTGCATTTTTCACGGAAGCGATCTTTCTCGGAATTTACTTGTACGGATGGGACCGAGTTTCGCCACGTTCGCACCTTTTGTCCGGCGTGATCGTGTCGATCAGCGGCGCCTTATCGGGAATATTTGTTGTGATTGCGAACTCCTGGATGAATAGTCCTACCGGTTTCGACATAATCGATGGCAAGCCTGCCAATGTCGATCCGATAGCAGCGATGGCAAACCCAATGGCCGTGTCTCAATGTTTGCATATGACTATCGCGGCGTATGCAGCTACTGGTTTCATCGTCGCGGGCATACACGCCTTTCTGTTGCGCCGTGATCGAAACAACGTCTTTCATCGTCGAGCGCTAGCTATTGCCCTAACGGTTGGTGGCATCGCCGCCATTCTGCAGCCTGTTAGCGGAGATCTAAGCGCCCGATCTGTCGCGCGCAATCAACCAGTGAAACTAGCGGCACTTGAAGCCCATTTCGACACTGAAAAGGGAGCACCGTTGAATATTGGTGGCCTTCCTGATGTTGAGAAAGGTGAAACCTATTACGCTTTGAAAATTCCTTACGGTTTGAGTCTGCTTGCTTTTCACGATCCGAACTCAACCGTCAGAGGACTTAACGATTTTCCGCGTGATGAGTGGCCCAACCCGGTGATCGTACATACCGCGTTCCAGTTGATGGTGGGGTTAGGAACGTTGATGGCACTAATGGCTGTTTGGGCAATATTTGTGTGGTGGCGACACCGGCGACTTCCTGATGGAAAGTGGTTTTTGCTTTGCCTGGTCTGGTCCTCCCCGGCAGGTATGTTAGCGATTGAAGCCGGATGGACCGTGACCGAGGTTGGCCGTCAGCCGTGGATCATTCAAGGTTTCATGCGAACTTCCGAAGCGGTGACTCCAATGCCGGGCCTGGTTGTTCCGTTCTTACTCTTCACTTTGCTGTACCTGTTTCTGGCCGTCGTGGTGGGATGGTTATTGTGGAGACAGGTGGCACAGAGTCCAAACTATGATTTTACGAAGCGCGATCCAGCCGATAAGGAGATAAGTCTTGTCGCTTGAACTTCTGGTCGCTGGAGCGATGGTTGTTTCGCTCAACTTTTATGCGCTTCTCGGCGGGGCCGACTACGGTGGTGGTGTGTGGGACTTGTTCGCCAATGGTCCACGTTATAAACAGCAACGTGCCTTGATTGCCCATGCGATTGGTCCAATCTGGGAAGCAAATCATGTTTGGCTGATCCTGGTGATTGTCGTGCTGTTCACCGCTTTCCCGATCGGTTTCGCGACTATTGCAACAGCGCTCCATATCCCGCTGACCTTACTTTTGATTGGTATAGTCTTGCGGGGATCTGCTTTCACCTTTCGCACCTACGATTCGCAGCGCGACAGCGTTCAGCGACGCTGGGGTCGCTTGTTTTCGATCGCCAGCATTATTACGCCTCTGATGCTTGGACTGATAGTTGGCGCGATTGCTTCTGACCAAATTCGCCTCGACGCAACAAGCTTCGAAGTGACCTTTATTCGTCCCTGGCTGTCGCCTTTTGCTTTCGCTGTGGGCTTCTTCGCAATCTCTCTGTTCGCGTTTCTCGCCGCTGTATATTTGACTCTCGAGACTAACGACCGCGAGCTGCAAGATGATTTTCGACGCCGGGCACTCGTTTCAGGGGTCGCAGTCGGTGCCTTCGCGCTAATCGTGTTTGTTCTCTCGGGTAATTATGCGAGTGAGATTCGCGCCGGCATCACCGCCAGTCCGTGGGCCATCCCTCTACATATTGCCACCGCTATTTGTGCGTTAGGTGCTTTTATCACTCTTTGGAGACGTTCTTATCATCTGGCCAGACTATTTGCCGCTGGACAAGTCAGTTTGATTCTGTGGGGTTGGGCTCTCGCCCAGTATCCCTATATAGTTGGACCAACGGTCACCATCTATTTGGGTGGAGCTCCGCGGGAAACGCTGCAACTTTTAGTGATTGCCCTTTGTGGCGGCGCCCTGATTCTGTTCCCATCTTTTTACTATCTCTTTCGTGTCTTTAAAGGGCGCACCTTGCTTACCGACCGTGCGCAGCAGTCCCAGCCCTCAGATTTGAGTCAACCAGAATAGATCTCACTTATCGTGGGTTTCGCCTCAAGAATCAGATCAAGCTCGATTCGGAAGTATTTTGGTTCGTGTTGGTTCGTACAAAGGAACGATCCACGAAGTCCCACGACCTAAAATAGAAAATCGTTACCGCCGAGATTAAGCCTTAAGACAAAGCTGGCAACGTCACTCCACGCTTCACGGATCTTAAGAACAAGCCGGCTTTGCACAAAAAGTAACATACCAACAGTACAGTACCGCGAGCGAAGCGACCGGATGGCACACTCGACATTACGCCTAAATTCTGATGGTTGGTTCGTTGCGTGTGCCACCGCCGCGCTTCGCTCGCGGTACTGTACTGATCGCTCGACACTCACCAAGATTAGAGTTTTTGTGCAAAGCCGAACAACCCAGCAAAAAACGCTTATTCCTGGCAAACGGGCGAACGAGTCGTACATCGCGCTCATCTATAGTCGGTGAAAGAGGGAAGGGTGAAAATCGATAGTAGACTTTATAACACTCGAGGCGTAAGCATTGTCGTTCTGTTGGCCTTAATCGTGGCGGTGAGTTCTTGTAAATCGCACTCGAACGCTCAGCCTGTTAACGATGCGGTGACGGCGAAAGCAGAGGTAGCCCAGGCAGATAAGCTGTACGCGCAACGGGACGACTTGATGCAGCTTCGTCAAGCAGTTGTTCAGCTTGAACAGGCCACCATCACGGACCCGGACAATTATGAGGCGGCTTGGAAGTTGTCCAAGTTCAATTACTACCTGGGCACTCATACCACTGACAAGCATGAACGGGACAAGGCTTTTGGCGACGGAATAGCTGCTGGTAAGGCAGCCGTTCAACTACAAGACGGTTCGCCTGACGGTCATTTTTGGTTAGGTGCAAATTATGGCGGTCCCGCTCAGTCGAGCATAATCGCAGGTCTCTCTTCGGTCGGCGAGATTCGCAGTGAGATGGAAACGGTAATTCGACAGGACCAGGGTTACCAGAATGGTAGTGCGTACATGGTGCTTGGTTTGGTCTACCTGAACGCACCAGCATTTGCTGGCGGGGATCCCAAAAAAGCGGTAACTGAGATGGAGCAGGGCTTGCCCTACGGAGACGGAAATGCGTTTTTACGCTTGCATCTTGCGGAAGCTTATTTAAAAGTTGGTCGGAAGGCTGATGCGCGGCGACAGCTCGAGTCGATAATCAACATGATCCCCGACAAGGACTATATGCCTGAATATCGAGAGTCAGTGAGCGCGGCCCAAAAGCTTTTGCCCAGCACCAGCTGATTATCAAGCCCGTGATAGAAAAATTCTTTCACATTTTGGCGAAGGGGTTCAATGGCCTGCACTGGGCGATTGGCATTACTACGCTTCCGGAGAATGCAAGTTCAAATGAAGAACGATCATTCGTCCTGATGTGGCTCGGTCTGATCTTTTTGATCGTCGCCGTCTTCGCGGTGATGCTTTATCTGCTCTGACCTCGAGAGTTCTTAACCGCTTGCCCATCTTCCCAGGATTCTGAATGTTACTGAGATTGGCCCATGCATCAGGGAGAACTCGTTTGCAGGGCCTGGTCCAGGGAGCGATATAGCTCTTTCTCTCCGCCTTCGAAGTGATGTCCCTCGGCTTGAATTGTGTAGAACTGCTTTGGTCCTTTCACCGCAGCAATCAGAGACTGCGCTTCCTTGTAAGGGGCAGTATCATCGTTGGTCGCGTTGATCATGGAAATTGGCGTACTCTCTAACTCCGGCAAATACTTTCGAGTATCAAACACCTTCTCGTGTGGAGTGCCATGCGTGAAGTAGATCAAAGCATCAGTCGGTTTCCAGGCCAGCTCGTTATAGATGGGTAAACTAATAGCGATGACCTGGTCCACCCGATCTCTGAGCCCTGGTGCTACTGCCATCAAAACACTATAACCTGCGCCAATAGACCATCCCGCTAACGTCGCTCGAGCTGAGTGATTTACGCCAGCGCGAGCGACTGATGCATTGATGATTTCTTCGTAATCGGTGGTTAGCTCGTCTGGTGTAACAGGTTTTTGGGAGCTCGCGAATGTCACCAGGTATTCCTTGATGTTAAAGCCAACAACGGTTCGTCCAGTGGCGGCAATATGAGCTGCGATGTCTGCGCAGAATGGGCTCCAACCCCCGTCGCCACTCGTAAAGATCACGAGTGGCTGATCTAACGCATCCGATTGTTGATAGATTTGCAGAGTTATCTGCGAGCCACCACGAATGGTTGTTTGAAAAGTAGAGTGCTGGACCTCGTGCGAGAGTTCCTGGACCGTCACGTGATGATAAAAGTGGCGATACCAGACGACGCCGTATATGGTTGCCGAACCAAGCAAGACAATGACGAGCCCGCTAAGCCAAGTCCATTTGCGACGGTTACAAACCCCGGCTAGCTGCGACTGTATGTAATTAACCCTATACATTCTTTGGAACGGTCGTTTCTGATAATTCTCAATTAATTCCTCTTTACCTATTCTCTCTCAATCTGCTCACTCGAGATTCCGGGTCACGAATCCATGACTCAGCATTGCTCAAGGCTGCATAGAACTCATCGCGGGCCCCACTAAACCGGTGATTGCTCGCCTTGATTAGCACAAACAACTTCGGGTCACGGGCCGCGCTGTACAGCGCCTGGCCCACCTTGGGCGGACTGGCCGTGTCGGACGTACTCTGAATCATTACCAACGGCAGAGGCGCAACAAAGGCCATCAGATCCTGGCTGCGAAAACCGTACCGAGAGTTAACGTCTGCATTCAGATTTGCATGATTCGCTCCGAGTCCGCTGACCAGTTGATTCTGTTTTGGCAAACCGATTGAAACGATCCCGGCCCAATTAGACCGGGTAGTCTGATCAGAGCCAACGGCAATTGCAAAGCCGGCGCCCAGCGACCATCCGTAAACGTAAACACGAGTGTCAGCCGGTGCTTGCGCATACTCGCGTAGACGCCCGGCAATGACCGCATAATCACTGGCCAGCTGTTTAATCGTGAGCGGTGACACGGGCGTTGAAAACTCTCTCAAATAGACCTTTGAATCAATTCCGGCAACTGCAAAACCGATATGGGCCAATTGTTGGGCCGTTCGTGGTGCGAGGCCCCTCCAGCCACCATCACCGCAGGCGTAGATAGCAGGCGTTGCACGTCCTTCTTTTCTGGGCCGGTACATATGAACGATGAATTGGTGACCTTGAATTGTGATGGCAGTATCTTCACTACGTACGTCAGCAAAAGTTTTAGTGTCATCGGGATCGTAATGATCCGCCGGAATGGTCCCTTGAGCTTGCGGATCGATCGCTTCGCCAGGTTTTTGCTCACTGGTCGTCGTAGGTTGTTGCGCTCGCGCTGGCGTTGCCAGTGCCGCGCCGATACCCATCACAAAGACGACGAGGAAAGCCAGGCGGAGAGAAAGGCAATCGCGATTGAAGCAGTGTGTTTCCATGACTTCACCTTATTTTTAGTTCCTGTAGTCTCTTGATTCTTTCTCCAAAGCAAACTACCCAGCGTTGCTGCGTTGCGTACGCGAATCACAGCGTAAAGCATTCGTGGCGAGAGTCTGTTTTGATTGAAGCAGAGATATCGTGGTTCCCAGGTGTGCGGGTGATACTTAGCTTTGTAGCGATAGAGAAGTTTGAAATCGTATGTATTGTTTATCTGCTCGTAAGCTAAGCGCATCAACTTGGTCAGACGCGGGTGCTTTTTCAAGTCTGGATCGTCAAGCAGTGCGAGCGGAGCCAATCCCATCGAGGCCATCGCATAACCCTCGTTTTTCAGCTGGCAAAATACCTCTGCAGTCAAAAGTTCCATAACGCCTCTGACCGCATCGATGCGACGTCGAGTCACATCCAGATAATATCCATTGCGCCCGTAGATTGGTTCACAGACTATGAAACCCTCGATCCGTCCCGTTCCATTCTCGGAGCGTGCAACAAAATAGCGTTTAGCAGATGCTCGTTCCAGGCCGACACAACCAAGGAGAAAACCCAACTCGCGCTCGCCCTTTGTGCTCAACCATTCTGCTGATACTTCACGCAACTCCTGGTTTACCGGTTCTGCTCCCGGAGCGAAGGGGTTGTGCTCGAAGACGTACACCCCCTCGCGCCGGGCCTTATTCGTTGCCGCTCGAACTAATTCCATCTGACCGCCGGCCAGCGAAAACCGCCGTAGATCGAAAACAGCTTCTTTGCCGACCTGAATGTCACTGAAGCCCGCGCTCCGAAACGCATTGAGCATTTCCGGCGAGATCTGATATGCGCAGATTGGACGTCCGTTCATTTCGCGAACGAACTCGGCTACCAGGAGCGCAGCATGCGCAGGGGGACACACTGGATCACCTGCTACTACAACAGTACCGGCGCCGATCTGGTAGGCGAGAAAACCATCGACATGCGAAGAAGTGAAGTAATCTTTAGATCCTTCAAGCAGTACGTATGAGCTTGAGCCGCAACCGTAACTTCGGATCCATGATTCGAGTTTCGAGTGGGACACGGGCGGAACAATCCCATACGCCGGCATTGAAGTTGTCAAAGATGATGTGCGAAGTAATTGGGGGGATTGCATAGTGTTTACACACGTTCCCCGGTTCTGTCGCATGACAGAACAACCACGGGGCGGCCGGTCCAAAAATTAATGGGGAGATACAAAAAGGGTAGACGCCAGGTCTCTCTCTACCAACTGGTCTTGCTTAGCGATGCTGCACGTGGAATGTGGTGTTGATGATGCCCATTCTTGTGCTTGTAGTGTTTATGATGCTTGTTGTAATGCCGCTTGTGATGATGATGGTTATCCGGCCTTGCTGGTCTAGCTGCTGCCGCGAGTGGGGCGTTCAATGTAAGTGCTCCAACTGTAAGCAGCGCGCCTAATGAAATTGAAATGAGCCTCTTCATCTAGGTGTCCTTTCAAAAGAACGGAATGGATTTGTCGAACAACACTAGTCACGGCAACGCGCATGCCATCACAACTCCTCGGAAATGTCGTAGTCAGAAAAGCTATCGTGAACTTTGGGATAGTAAGTCCGTCTCAGAGCGTGTGACTTTTTGGGTCACGGTGCCATAAATGCCACACTCGATAATTTTGTAACGTTCATCTGAGATTCGAACTAAAGGTCTGTTGGTGATTGACGAAGCTGGCATATCTCTTGCCGTGGCTGCCTCGGGTGAGTTGAGTCTCGGTGGGTGGGCGAGCGACGAAGGTGCAATGGTTCTTGATTCATTATGGTTTGTTGGCCGTGTTTGTTGCGGCGGCTATCGAAGCCGACATTGTGCCTGTCTTGACTGGCGTGTTGGCCCATCTTGGATTTGTTGAAGCTGCGCCGGCGGTCCTATGCGCGACCGCCGGTGCGTTGACTGGTGATTGTCTCTGGTACTTTGCGGGACGGTATTATTCGGAAGAGGTAAAAGGGAGTTCGGTTTATCGCAAGGCTGGTCCAACGGCAGAGAGGTTGATGGCACGGTTTGGTGATTGGCAAATACCCGCTTCACACCTAATTTATGGATCTCGCATCGCGACTATGGTCCTTTCCGGTATTCGGACTCTTTCACTTCCAAGGTTTGTATTGATTGATGGACTTGGCTGCATTTGCCTGACAACTTTTCTATTCACGATAGGGTTCTTTTTTAGTGCGAACGCCGAAGAGGTGATAACCAACATGAAACGAGTGGAACTTTTTCTACTGATTGCCGCGCTTTTTTCTTTCTTATTTTTCTACGTGATGCGACGCGTCCGACAATCGACCTGATCCAGTCACCGTAGTAGGTAGACCAGGGTACCGACAAAGACAACGCCGATGAGAGCTCCCGGCACCAATCGAAGCCAGATGAACCTTTCGATCTTGCGTTCTGCTTCTATATTGAAAGCACATCTCGGACAGCCCCGCATTTGTGGGCCAAGCATAAATCCGCAATCACGGCACGGTTTGGCACTCATACTTTCTCGCTCGTAACTTTCCAATTGCTGTCAACTAATACTTGAACTAAGCTGGGTGCGCTGTCATGAGTGACCCCCGGCCTCAGCCAACTCTGCCGTCTCCCGATCCTGGCCAGTGGTTAGACGATCACGGCGACTATCTGTTTAAGTACGCAGTGTTTCGTCTGCGCGACCATACCGCGGCTGAGGATGTAGTTCAAGAGACTTTTCTTGCGGCCCTTAAAGCCTACGAAAAATTTGAAGGACGCGGTTCTGAGAAAACATGGCTGGTCGGCATTCTCAAACACAAGATCATCGACCACTTTCGCAAAGCTGACCGGGAAGCGCCGATTGGTGAAGGCGAGGACGATGGCCCCGAGCACCGGGAATTCTTTGAACGAACCGACCAATGGGTAGGACATTGGAATGCCGACTTTGCCCCGAGCGACTGGAATGCAACGCCGGCGGAACTCATCGAGCGAGGCGATTTTTGGAATGTCTTCAACGATTGCCTGTCTCCACTGCATCAGCGAGTCGCGAGTGCTTTTACTCTGCGCGAAGTGGATGGATTAAAAAGTGAAGAAATTTGTGAAATCTTAAATATCAAAGTCAATAACCTTTGGGTGATGCTTCATCGAGCCCGACTTCACCTCCGCAATTGCCTCGAGCTTAATTGGTTCAGACAGGGAGATTAGCAACGTCTTGAAAATATATGACAAGCTGAAGCACGGCGTTCGCTATTTTCTTCTGCGACGCCTACCCACCTGTCAAACAACTGTGCAAAGAATCTCGGAATCGATGGAGCATCCTCTCTCGCTCCGCGACCGAATAACCGTGAAGCTTCATCTCTGGATCTGCGCCTGGTGCCAATGGTACCTGGAACAACTCGACGTTATCAGGCAAACAGCCCATTCGCAGTTCGACGATGCGCCTCCATTGAATGCCACCTTGTCCGATGACGCCCGCGAGCGAATCCGACGAAACCTAACCTCACAAATCTGACAGTCGTCTAAGCTACGTACGCCCATCACACGAAATCACACAAACAAGAACCTCATTTCACTACATGTGAGATTTCATTCATCCAGAC
>DASROI010000243.1:0-5392 GCA_035646955.1 Pyrinomonadaceae bacterium | reverse complement strand
ATGCGGCCCTGCTCGATGATGGCGTAGTGGCCACCTGCCAAACCGGTGCCGGAGAACAGATCCTGAATATCTCTTAACCGGCAAATTCGGTCGTTCAAGAGATACTCGCTCTCGCCAGTACGATAGAGGCGGCGTGTAACCGAAACGGCTTCCCCCGGAGCAAATTCGAGGGCTAAATTACGGCGCCTCCAATGTCTTTTGTACCCAGTCCTGGATGGCGCAGCTACCTCCACCACTTCGGCAGTTATAGGCGATTGCGTGCCTTCTAGCGGGGTTTCTGTCTCAGTCACGACAGCTACGTGTTCAGTCGCTTCCGGTGCGGCTGGAGAGGCTTCCTGAGGCAGAATTGCGTCGATGTCAACGAGTCGTTCATCAATTTGCTCGAGAGTTGAGTCGATGTCCTCAATATCGGGCTCCGACTCGACTATCTCGTCCCGGACCATGTGCATCACGACCTCAGCCATTCCGCTGGGTTGTCGGTTGCGAGATCCCTGAAAGATGACATCCTTCATCTCACCGCCGCGCAGGTGCTTAACTCGCTGCTCGCCCAGAACCCAGGCAATGGCATCGGCAACGTTACTTTTGCCACAGCCATTTGGTCCTACTATTGCGGTGATTCCGTCCCCAGTTAAGAGTATCTCGGTGTAGTCGGCGAACGATTTGAAGCCGGTAATTTCCAGCCTTTGGAGTTTAAACATGCGGTATAGATGCTCGGTTTCAGGGAAAAGACCTTAGGCCCTGATCATCAAGGTTTCTAAGGTTAGGGTACGGGAGGCCAATATAAGTGGGTGCCGCTTAGAATGTCAACTAGAACTTGAGCTTAGCATTCCTTACTTAAGTGACGAGCTTAGTTAATACACGTCACCGTTGGATCCGGTCGCGACGTTCGTAGAGGAGAAGTTTCACGCCAGGTCGGAGTTGAAAGGTCCCGTCTTCGCTGTTCGACTTAACCTGTTCATAATATTGTCCAAAATTGGTCTCCACCTGCTCCTTCTGGTTCTCGTTCGCAATGATCAAGGGTTCGGTTGAGGGCGCCATCTGGGCAAAATACCCGACTCTCGTGAAGTTCCGGAAATACCAGGGCAACGGCCAATAGTCCGGACTAACGATGGTAATACCAATAGCCGCTTTGTCGGGCTCGTGGCTGGCGATCTGGTCAATCCTGTCCAACATGCTCAAAAGGCCCCGCGTCGTGTGCGCGTAGACATAGACGTAGTAATCAGCGTCGTTGTCATAATTATAAAAATTCAGGTCGATCGTCTGATAAGTACTGACGCCCGCTCCTATCACCAAGGCTAGAATCGGCACCAGGATCCGTTTTGACGCTAACTCGTAGAGCATCTCGACTGCATATCCCGCTACCAGGGCGAGGGGCACAACGAAGTTAAGCGTTAACCAGGGCGTCTTGTACGGAATAAGTGAGTAAGCAGCGATCAAACCAAACGACCATAACCCACAGAACAAAGCAAAGGTATTGCGAGGTTTGAAAACTGCAATCACCGCGCCCACGAATCCGAGCAACAGAAGTGGTGATTCCTGACTGAGGAGCCAGTCGCCGTACTTATAAAGAGAATGGACGTGCTGTTGGGTACCAGTCTTCGTCCAAACCTCAAACGTTTTCAGAGAATCCCAGACACCTTTCGGATAATTGGAAAAAAATGACGAGTAAAACAGGATGTTTATCGCAACAAAGATAACGAAGCCAACGAACAGCCAAACCCCCAGACTTGATCCACCTCCCAGATCCTGTACAAACCGTGCATAAGCGTTTTGGGATCTGACGTTACGTTTCGATTTCGCCGGAATGTACTGCCTGCGCACAAAAGCAAAGTAGAGCTGCGTGCAAACAAACGCGATGATGAGCACGCCAGCCGAAATCATTGCCGTTTCTTTCGTCGCAAACAGCATTGCCAGCGACGCTGCGGAAAGCAACAGATAGACGGGATTTCGCTCGTCGTAAAATCTAAGTGCGGCAACAACAGTTCCAAGGGTAAAAAAGACAAATAGCGTTTCGTGAATGTAGTAGCGGGATAGATAAACGGCACCAGGGGAGAGCGCAAGAAGTAACGCACCTGCCAGGGTTGCAATCGTGCCCAGTCTCTTTCTGAGAGTGAGAACTAGACCGACAGTTCCGAGCCCGAAGATTGCTGGAACCATTCGAATCGTGGTCGTATTTAGACCATAAGTCTCGGCGGCCGAGGCGCCAAATATTCTTTTGATGATCCAGGGAATTATTGCCGTAAGGTAATAGATAGTTGGCCCATGGTAATTCTCCGGATCGTATTTGTAGATATGCTCACGGACCAGGCGTACGAGAAAATTACCGTTCACCCCTTCGTCGTGGTGCAGCGGCACAAGCGGCAAGTCGTACATTCGCAGCACCGCTGCAATTACCAGAATGACGATCGCGGAGATAAGCCAAACCCGTTGTGAAATAAGTTCCGGCGGCGCGGTCGAAGCTTCAACTCTCGACTGAGAAGCCTGTGCTGCTCCTGCCTTCCGGGATTCCTTATTGCCCTTTGACTTTGTAGAGCTCGTACCCACCAACTTCTCCAATTTTCTCGAAACGCGTGAAGAACCCCTCATTGACCGGGGTTATGTTTCGTTCTTGTGGACCAACGACAGCATAATCCACTTTGTAATGGTCGATTAATGAAATTGCATCTGTAGAGCCGGCAAAAATCCTTTTGATTTCGGTTTCGCGTTGCACGAATTCCAGACCATGAGTCCAGATGTGGCCCGGATATCCCATGAGCGATCTGCGACCGGTGAGAAACACCGGTGTATTGTGAACAGGCGCGTGAACGATGAGAGATCGTGGCGGAGTCTTTTGCTTGACGAGTTCGGCGAACTGAACACCAGCCGCATCGAAAATATTGTACTCAAAAGACCGAAACATGATCCCGGTCACGTCCAGCGCTCCCGCAAGGGTGACACAAGCTAAAAGTGCGACAGCAATTAGACGTTGAAACAATCCCTGCTTCCACAATCGAGAAAGTAACATCGCGACCAACGGCGCCGAAGCGAGCCACCAGTAAAACAACACCTTGATGTTGTCCCAAATCCATGGGGCCATCTTCAAGAAGTTTGGAACAATGAAACATAGAACGAAAGGCAGATAAAAGATTAGCACTCGCTTTCGGATTACTGGATCCTTACCGCGCAGTGAAATCGCCAGGATAATTAAAGGAATGAACAACCCTGTATTCTTGAACCAAAACCATACTGGATTCTCCGTTCCTCGATCCCATCCGATTTCTATGCCGAAAAAACTCGAAGCATGAACTGCACTATGTGATGTCGACCAGATCAATTGCGGCAGAGCGATCAAACTGGCGGTGACGAAGAAAACAATCCATTCACGCCAACGTATTTGCAACAGCGCCAGGCAACCGGCCATTCCCATAGCTACGACAAAGCTGTGCGCGTGAACGAGTGGTAAGAGACCAACCGCGACACCGGCAGCAATCATTCTCCTTACTGAGAGGGGAATTCCGCTCTCAGGTTCAATTTCAACCTTAACCTCAGCTTTTCGTTTTTTTGCTTTTGATCCTTTTCGACTCTTATCAGGAATCTCCAACGGAGGCTCGTCGCCAGGTCTTTCGGTTGCCAACCACCATTGAGTCAACGCCATTACGACGAGTGGTAATCCGAGTAGAAACCCGCGTTGAGGAACCAGAAGAGTCGAGATGGCGTTTCCCCAGCGCCAGGTTGTTTCCGGAATTACGGTAAACGACGGAGGTAATTCATTGAGAAGGCTGCCAATCGATTTTGTCGTGCCGTCTTTTCCGTAAAACATGAGAACAAAGCCAAACCCGCCATTCAGCAAAACCAGCAGAGGCGTAAGGATGGCAGCAAGCTTGTCGCGCAACATCACGAGAGCCCAGCGGTGTAACAAACCGACGAAGGCAACACCGACTAGAATGTTTTCAATGAATAGAGACTCACCTAGCGTTGCTCCACATCGAACGAAGATCGCGGAAACAAAATCCGTGATGAACGGATAGGTAAATCGCACGCCTGAGTACGTTGGATCGTCGGGCGGAAAATTATTTCCAAAAACAAAGCTGGTCACGACGCTGAGGTGAAATGGAAGATCGCCAAAATTGTTCAGCAGTCCGGTGCCTATTCCGTCAGGACCTTCGATCATTGCGCGATTGAAAACCCGCCAAAGGGTTACGATTACAACGCCGTAAAAAAGCGTGTAGCCAACCGCCGCCGCTTTGGGTCTCAAAAAGAGATCTTGAATGGAGTCAAGGACACCGCTCAGATCCCGAGTAAAGGCTCGCCGGTTGGGACCGTCGGTCCACGCCACCATGGGCGTACAACAAATGAGGGTTGAAAGAATTATTGAAGTCGGAGTTAGCGCACCAAACAACGAGGCAAGAACAAAACCAACTAAGCCCAATCCCGCCAGGCCTAAACAGGCTCCCGAGCAAAGCCGGGCCGCAAACGGAGCCCGCTTATCGTAAAGGTAAGTTGCAACGGTGCCGCTTAAGGTGACCAGCAAAGCGAGAACTAATGAAACAATCATTGATCCGTGAGTGATACTGCTCTGCTAATAATCAACCCGCGTTTAGTGGAGCGACGCGGATTATACGTTAAAGACGTTAGTTTGGTGTTATTTCGTGTGATTTCCTTGGCTCGTTTCGCGGAAACGTAACAGCCGATCCAAGAAATCACACGAGTTGATCCGCGTATTTATTGACGAAAACTATCCATCAAACAAAAGAGTGTTCAAACCGTTTGGCGATCAGGTATCCTAGGTTTGCCATCCACTGACCATCTCAGGGTCAAGCGCAAGCAACCTAAAATGGCTGTAGAAATCAATCAAACAAGGCCGATCTCATCGGGAACGACTGCCCTCGCCGGGTTCTTCTCCCTGTCCTTGTTTAGCAGCGCTGCTCTTCTCTTCTGGGTTCAGCCTCTGATCGCCAAGATGTTGTTGCCTTATCTTGGCGGCGCACCTGCGGTCTGGAACACCTGCATGGTGTTCTTTCAAGCACTCCTGCTAGCCGGATATGGTTACGTTCTAATCCTGTCTCGTTTCTTTTCGATCAAACGACAGGCGACGATCCATCTCTTTCTATTGATTGCGGCTGCGCTGGTTCTTCCTTTCACATTGCCCTTATCTAAACTTGCGGCAATTCCCACTAATGGGAGTCCAATTGGATGGTTATTACTCACGCTCCTGTTTACCTGCGGCGCGCCATTTTTCGTCCTATCATCTACCGCGCCGTTGCTACAAAACTGGTTTTCCCGTTCCGAACATAAAGCCGCACGTGATCCCTACTTTCTCTATGCCGTTAGCAACGCTGGGAGCATGCTTGCTTTATTGGCGTTCCCTTTCCTGCTGGAACCTTCATTAGCCATACGAACTCAAAACAGAGTC
>DASROI010000242.1:0-16263 GCA_035646955.1 Pyrinomonadaceae bacterium | reverse complement strand
AAAAGTTCAAAACAAGTCTGTACGGATTTTCCAATCGCCTCGAGGCTTTAAACAATGCGGAGTCTTTGACCGGTGAAGGCCATAGCAGCAACGTGGCTGGCGCACTTGATGAAACCTTGAAACGCTCTTCAGGCATGCCTCTTTCAGCTGTGGTCCTTGCTTCCGACGGTGCTGCAAATGTGCCTGGTGACCTGGCGGCGTCACTCCGCGAGCTTCGAGCCCGCGATATCCCTGTCTATACCGTGGGAATCGGCGACACTGCACGTGCGACAGATGCAGAACTTACCAAGATCAACTTGCCGCGACGTGTTTTGGTTGGATCGAGACTAAACATTGAAAGCTATGTTGGTTTGAGCGGGTTTGGTCCAACTAAAGTTTTGCTGGCCGTTCGTGAAGACGGTCGAGCGGTCAAAACTGAAGAGTTCAATCTGCGAGGTAATGACACCCAGGTTCTGAATCTTGAAATTACCCCAACCAATCCCGGCATCCATCGATACACAGTTGAAATTACTCCCATTGATGGTGAATTGACTGTCGAGAACAACAAACAGGACGCTTTGGTCGAAGTGATTCCGGGACCACAGAAAATCCTGTACGTCGAAGGTGAGCCCCGCTGGGAACTGGGCAAGATCAGGGAGTCTCTATTACCAAACGAAAAGAACGTAACCCTCGTATCATTACAGCGCACCGGAGAGAACAAATTCTATCGACAGGGTATATCGAACCAAAACGAATTGGTTAGTGGTTTTCCGGTAACCGAAGAAGAACTATTCGCGTACGATGCTTTGATAATCGGGAGCGTCGAGGCAAGCTTTTTTTCCGCTGAACAACTCCGAAACATCGAAGCGTTCGTCTCCAGGCGCGGCGCCGGCTTGCTTGCCCTCGGTGGACGGCTCTCTTTCGACGCAGGTAAATACAAAGGGACCACTCTTGATGAGTTATTACCCGTAGCGTTGACAGGTGGACCAGTCGACGATGCCAGCTCGTTTGCGCCTGTTTTCAAACCGCAACTCACAGGCGCGGGACAAACTCATCCAATCACCCGTCTAAACGAAGATCGCTCCCTAAACCAGAAGTCCTGGAATGATCTGCCGCCGATTTCAGTCTCCGAGGCGCTGACCGCGGTTAAGCCAGGTGCAAGTATCTTGCTTGAAGCACGACGAGCTGACGGCGGCACGCAAACTGTTCCCTTGTTGGTTCAGCAGCGCTATGGTCGTGGACAAACATTGGCCCTCACTGCCAGCGATACATGGCGTTGGCGCATGCGAATGGACTCAAAGAACAATGCGCATGAAACATTCTGGCGACAAATGCTTCGATATCTTGTGAGTACGACTCCTCTGCAAACGGAGGTCGGAGCTCAACAGGATATCTATGCACTCGAAGACACCGTGCGAGTTGTCGCAGATATCAGAGATCGGAAGTTCAACCCGGTCAACGATGCTCGCGTAGTTGCGAGAGTGACGAAGCCGTCAGGGAGTACTCTCGACGTACCGCTGAAGTTTACGACCCAGGACGACCTCAACACTTACGTTGGAGAATTCAAAGCAGACGAACTCGGGCAACACGGCATCGAACTAGTCGGAACGAGCGTCACGCTCGGACAGCTAAACGCAAAATCAAATCTGCTGGTCACGGATCTCAATCGCGAATATTTTGGCGCCGCTCAAAATAGCGACCTTTTGAAACGCATTGCCACCGAAACTGGCGGAAAATACTACCAGGCGAGTGACGTGCAATCTCTTTTGGACGATCTGACCTACCGGCAATCACCATATTCCGAACGGGTCACGAAGGACCTTTGGGATATGCCGATTAATTTCATGTTGATCGTCGGGTTGTTGAGCACCGAATGGTTTCTGCGCAAACGTGAAGGATTGGCCTGACCTCTAGAGATTTTCAACTTTTATTGGTCTAGTTTAATGTCGAAGATTTCTACAATTCGCCCGGTCTTTGTCGCACTCTTGAGTTTTGCGAGCCTCGTCTGCGCGCAAAATCCAGCTCTTCCAGGCACACCTCCGACACCACAACGAAGCGCTCCGATCGATCCAAATAAATATTGTTTAGTCATAAACGGAGCCGGAGGCGATGCGACCTACGCAAGCCAGTTTGAAAATTGGACCACTGAACTGACCTCAGTTCTAACGGCCAGATTCGGCTTCGGCTCGAATCATCTGAAGGTGCTCTCAGAAAATGCCAACGCCAACCTACGCGCGACCGCTGACAACGTGAGACAGACCTTCACCCTCTTGAAGTCAGAACTGCAACCCGAAAACGCGTTGTTCGTCTTCTTCATAGGACATGGGTCATACGACGGCAAAGAATCTAAATTTAACTTAGTTGGTCCCGATGTCTCGGCTACTGAATACGGCCAATTGCTCTCAGCGCTGCCTACCAGACGCGTTGTAGTGTTCAACATGTCGAGCGCTAGCGGAGAATTTGCTCGGAGTCTCTCTGCGAAAGGCCGCATTGTGATTACTGCCACCAGGAATGGTCAGGAGACAAACGCAACGAGATTTGCCGGCTTTTTTATCCAGGCTCTTAGAGCAACTGACGCTGACACCGACCAAGATGGCCACATCTCGGTACTTGAAGCGTTTAGTTACGCAAACCGTTTGACGGCCGAGTTCTACACTCGAGCAGGTAGGCTAGCGACCGAGCATGCGTTACTCGAAGATAATGGCGACGGAGTGGGACGAGAAAAAGCCGAGAACGGAGAAGGCTTGCTGGCCCGCGCTACATATCTCGACTCGTTGAGCTATGAGCAAGCTGCTGTCAATGCGGCAACCACCAAACTATTGCGCGAGCGGGCGCGTCTTGAGGGTGAGATTGAACAGTTGATCGGGCAGAAAGCAAATTTACCTGAAGCTGTCTATGAAACATCACTAGAGAAGCTCTTTATTGAGCTCGCAAAGATAAACCGCTCTATCAAGCAAGCTGGATCATAATGATGTTCAAGGAAAGCCGCGTGGTCTTAAGTACAAGCAGAGCAATTTCGAAACTAAAAGTAGTAATTCTACTTTGCACCATTGTTGTCTGTCCGATTCTGATGAGGGCCCAGGAAAAAGAACCGGCCGTGGGCGAAGTAGAGGTGAGAAAGGGAGATTACGAAACCGCACTCAAGCTCTTGACCACACGTCTCGGCTCACAGCCAACCGACCAAGTTGGGATGCGGAACTTATTGCGCGTCTATCTGGAAACGGGAAAATACCTTGAAGCTGAATCGGCAGCCCGTAAGTTTCTGATTAAAAATCCGCAAGCCAGCATCGTTCGTCATGAACTCGGAGAAGCTTTGTCAGCGAACGGACGGTACGCTGAGGCCGCAATTGAGTTTGAACGTGCGAGCAATGAGTTGGACCGTTCCAATGCGTCGCCTGGCTCGCAGCTGATGAGCCGGCTTAGATACGCCGAAGTTTTAGAAATCACCGGACAGAATGAACGAGCCAAAACGATTTATGAGACCTTAGTAAAGCATTACACGGATGCGGATCCCCAAACCTCTGAAGAGTTGACCGCAATCGCTCGCGCGCTCGTGCATCTCGAACGATACCAGGACGCTAACGATATGTATCGATCGGCCATTGAGGCCGATCCGGAAAATATTGAAGCACAATTGGGAGCGGCCGAGCTCTTTACTCAAAAATACAACTATGGCGATGCGGCTCAATTCCTTGACGCAGCGCTTGAGATCAACCCCAATAGCGCCAGGGCCCATCTTGATACAGCACGCAACAAGCGTCTGGAGGGCGGCGAAGCAGTCAGCAAACCGCTCGAGCAGGCTCTGAAGCTGAATCCAACTTTTGTAGATGCGATAGCACTGAAGGCCGCCCTCGCGCTGGATGAAGGAGACATTACTGAAGCCACAGCCGACATTGATAGAGCATTGAAAGTCAATCCCTCTGCCCTCGAAGTTCATGCCTTGAAGGCAGCATCGCTTTACCTGGCAGACCGCGATTACGGCCAGGAGACCGCCGCAACCCTGAACATCAATCCGAAGTATGGCGAGATCTACAACGTCCTCTCCCACTACGCCACCATCACACGACGCACCGAACAAGCTGCTCAATTCTCACGACAAGCCGTTCAACTCTCGCCGGATCTTTGGGATGGGCATCTGAGTCTCGGAATGGCCTTGCTCCGGTTGGGACAAATGGACCAGGGACGAACCGAAGTGGAAATAGCTTTCAAGGGTGATCCCTTTAACCTATGGGCCAAGAACACACTCGACCTTTTGGACACGATGGCCGACTTTCGCGAAACGAAACAAGGTCCATTCGTTGTCAAAACCTCCGCTCAGGAAAGTGATGTCGTTCCTGTCTATGCCTTGAGCCTTCTCGAAGAAGCTTCGACTAAGCTGACGCAGAAGTATCATTTCACGCCTCGTGGACCAGTTTCGATCGAGATCTTTCCCAACCACGAAGATTTTGCCGTCCGTACGTTAGGAATACCGGGCCTTGGTGCCCTGGGTGTCTGTTTTGGAATGGTGATAGCTCAGGACTCTCCATCTGCTCGACGCGTCGGAGAATTTAATTGGGGCAGCACTCTGTGGCACGAATACACACACGTGATCACTTTGCAAATGACTGACTATCGAATTCCTCGCTGGTTCTCTGAAGGACTTTCCGTGTACGAAGAACGTCGAGCGCGCCCCGGCTGGGGTGATGATTGGAATCCGTTGTTCATTCGCGCCTTTGCCGATGGCCGTTGGTTTAAGATTTCCGATCTCGATGGTGGCTTCCAAAATCCTCGGACTCCACAGGATATTCCGATCGCATATTTTGAAGCGTCGCAAGTATGCGAATTTATCGCTGAAAAATATGGGTTTGACTCAATTCTAAAGATGCTGGCGCTCTATCGAGAAAAAACGAAAACACCGGAGGTGATCTTGCAGGTTCTAAAACTGACCGAAGCGCAATTTGATAAAGAGTTTTCTGCATACATCGACGCTAAGGTCCAGCCCATGCATAAGGCGCTGAAGACTGAAGCGAACCTGGTTGCCTCGCTTTCGAAAGATGAAGTTTTGAAGTTGTTGGAAACTCAGGAAACATTTGCACTTCATCTTCGCGCGGCGCAATTACTGGCGGCCGATGGAAATACGACTGACGCTGCCACGCATTACCAGAGGGCCATCGAACTGGTACCTTACATCACAGGAGAGGGAAACCCGTATCAGGGACTGGCCCAGCTGTTTGAACAAAAGGGGCAGAATTCGCGCGCTGCTGAGGTCCTCGAATCTCTCGTCAATAAAGACGAGAACGATATCGAGGCACTAAAGACAATTGCTCGTTTAAGGTCAGCTGATGGGGATAGACAACGTGCACTGGATGCATTGAAGGCCAGTTTCTTCATCAGTCCATTTGACTACGCATCGCACTCAAAGGCCGGGGAAATGAACGCGGAGCTTAAGAACTTCGAACAAGCTTTGTCAGAATTCAGGATTGCGCTCGCCCTTCAACCCCCAAATATCGCGGAAGCTAACTACAATGTCGCAGGCGCTTATTACGCTTTGGGCCGCCAAAATGAAGCGAAAAAATCGGTGCTTCGAGCATTAGAGGCAGCGCCAAGATACGAAAAGGCCCAGGAATTACTGCTGAAAATTACGGGACAATGAGAGACACGAGGGACTTCACAGAGTTTACAAATGACACGACCATGACGAAGGAAAGACCATTAAAAACTTAAATTCGCCCTTCGTCACTCTTCTGAGATTTAATTTGTGAATTCTAAGTAATCTGTAGATTCAGAGGAAACACATGGCGGTTGAGCAAATTACGATTAGCGACGAACAATTACTCGACAAACTTGGAACCTCGCGTGAACGACTCCTGCGTGAAATCAGGAAGACGATAGTTGGTCAGGACGACGTCGTTGAGCAGGTTCTCCTGTCATTGTTCGTGGGCGGCCACTCGATCATTACCGGGGTCCCGGGCCTTGCCAAAACATTGCTGGTGAGAACAATCTCAAGCGTTCTCGACCTCTCGTTCAAGCGCATTCAATTTACACCGGATTTGATGCCCGCCGACATTACGGGTACCGAGATTATTGAAGAGGATCGTGCTACCGGACGTCGCGCGCTCCAGTTTATTCGTGGTCCAATCTTCGCGAACATCGTACTTGCTGACGAGATCAATCGAACACCACCAAAAACCCAGGCGGCACTGCTCGAAGCAATGCAGGAAGGTCGAGTGACTGTCCAGGGCATCAGCTACGACCTACCGCGCCCGTTTCACGTACTGGCCACGCAGAATCCAATCGAGATGGAAGGAACCTATCCACTTCCTGAAGCGCAGTTGGACCGCTTCATGTTCATGGTAAAAATCGGGTACTTGCCTGAGGAAGACGAAGTGGCTGTCGTAAAGCAGACGACTTCAAACCAGGAGACTGAGTTTGAACGGCTGATGTCTGCCGATGAAATTCTTGGGTTTCAAAAATTGGTGAAGCAGGTCCCAGCCTCCGACACTGTAACTCGTTACGCCGTGAGATTGGTCAACGCGAGCAGGCCGAACACTCCGGGTGCGCCGGATTTCATCAACAAATGGGTAACGTGGGGAGGTTCGTTGCGTGCTTCTCAATTCCTAATCCTGGGAGGAAAAGCTCGAGCCATACTACGCGGACGCTATAACGTATCGTGCGAAGATGTGCGAGCAATTGCGCCAGCCGTGTTGCGGCATCGCGTGTTGCTAAACTTTCAGGCTGAAGCAGAGAAGGTCGACTCCGATCAGGTGATACGAAAGTTGATCGAAACTGTGCCGGAACCAAAGAGCGGGCTTTAGCGAGACATGAAGAGCATTCTTTTCTCTTTTCATTCAGTTCCTAAGATGAGTTTAAGACCAAATCAATGAAGTAGTAACAAAATGAAAAATGAAAAGTGGAAAACGATATATGAAAAGTCTTCGAGCTTTTGGAGAGGCAATAAAGAAGAGCCCGGTTCCTCACCAGTCATTACTTCATCAACAACTGCGACTACACCGGCAAGGTTTTTAGATCCGGAACTACTGGCACGAATCGGATCGCTTGAACTGCTGGCCAAAGCAGTAGTTGAAGGATTCATGTCCGGCTTGCATCGTTCGCCTTTCACTGGTTTCTCCACCGAATTTACCGAATACCGGCAGTACAACCAGGGTGACGATCTTCGCTACCTGGATTGGCGGTTGCTCGGGCGCACCGATCGCTTCTTCATCAAGAAGTATCGAGCTGACACGAACACGCAGTGCCATCTCTTCATCGATACCAGCGGTTCGATGAATTATTCACACACCGGATCAATCACAAAGTTTCAGTATGCAAAGTTTCTAGCTGCTTCCATTGCTTACCTCTTGAACCGGCAGCAGGACTCGGTTGGCCTCGTCGCATTTACTGAAAAAGTTCATACGCACGTGCCGGCTCGCAGTCGCACCGGGCATATGCGCACGATCTTCGGCAATCTTTCATTGTTGGAAGCGGGTGGCGAAACTCGACTGGCAGAATCATTGCATCAACTGGCTGAGATTCTGAGTCGACGGGGAATCGTGGTCGTGATCTCAGACTTTTACGATCAACCCGATCGGTTGCAAGAGGCATTTCAGCATTTGCGGTTTAAAGGGCATGACCTGGTTGCGTTTCATGTGTTGGACCAGAATGAGTTGGATTTTGATTTCGATGATGCGGTCTTGTTACTTGAAGATTCAGAAACACAGGAGCAGATGCCGGTACTGCCGGACGTGGTCCAAAAAGGCTACAGAGAAAGGATGCGACAGCACGTCGAGCAGATGCGCACGTGTGCGGCAACAAATCACGTTGACTACGAGCAGTTAACTACTAAACAGCCGCTCGATTTTGCCTTGTTCTCGTTTCTCTCCCGACGCGCCGGAAAGTGAATACTTGTCAGTTGTCAGTTGTTCGTTGTTCGGACAAAAGCGGGTCAACTACTACGAGGCGGAGTTGACCACGAACTACGAACAACGGACTACGGACTACGGACAAGTGACCAAATAAAATGTCTTTCCTGACTCCATTTTTCTTTTTAGGAGCGGCCGCGGTGGCGGCACCGATACTTGTGCACCTTGTCAGACGTACGCGCGCAAGACGGATTCAATTCCCTGCTTTACTCTTTGTAAGACAAGTTCCGCAGCGCACTATTCGACGACGGACGCTGCAAAATCTTTTGCTCCTCGTGCTGCGGTGTCTTGCAATACTTTTGATCGTAATCGCATTCACTCGGCCCTTTTTCACGACCCGGGCGGCCCGAAATGCTAGCGGCGCCGGTGCAACCGTCATATTGCTCGACAACTCACTCAGCATGCGTCGTGAGCAACTGTTCGCGAACGCTCAGAGTCGCGCCGAAGCCGCCGTCAACGATGCCGCGTCAAATGAGCAACTTGCCGTAGTCACCTACGGCAACCGCTATAACCTCGTAAACAGATTTACCAACGATAGAAACAGACTACTCACCACTATTCGAAGCTCGTCACCGGGTTGGGAAGGAACAAACTACGAGCAAGCACTTCGGGGAGCGGAATCGCTGCTAACAGAACTTCGTCCTAATGGACCAAAACGGATTGTGATGATCTCCGATTTTCAGGCTTCAGGCTGGAACCAGGCGAATGCAACTTTTAAACTCGCAAGCGACACTCAACTGACCACGCTCGATGTTGGAGATCCCAATCCTCCTGCAAATGTTGCTGTGACCAATCTTGAAGCTCGCGGAGTTGTTTTCAATCAAAAATATTCAGACAACCTGGCCGTACAAATAAGCAATTTTAGTGACACTGCCCGAGACCACGTTGAAGTCACGTTTCAATTAAACGATCAGACTGTTGAAAAACGAGATATCCATCTCGATAGCAACGACAACAAGGTGGTCGAATTCTCAAATTTCAATCTAAATGAAGGTGCGAATCGAGCGACCATTGAAATTGCTTCTAATGATTTTGCCCACGACAACCGGTTCTATTTCACCTTAAGACGCGAGGTACCAAACAAGGCGTTGATTATTGAGAGCGGTGCTCGCGGCGCCAATGACACAGTGCACCTGCAGAGTGCACTTACGACAAATGACGATTTGCCGTTTAACTTTACAGTAAAAACAACAGGGTCGGTCGATCCCGCCGCGATTGCGGAAAATTCGTTGGTTATCTTGAATGATTCCGGCCCACTCCCAAATGCGGTTGCTGACACTATCGTTCGCTTCGTTAAAGCCGGCGGTCAACTAATTGTTTCAACTGGACCACGAACCGACGCTTCTACCTTCAATAAGTCTCTCGAATCGATAACGCCGGCAGAATTAAAAGAAGCCGTACAAACTAAACCCGGCGAGAGCACGTCGATTACGAGCGTTAAATTTGATCATCCTATTTTCGAGATATTTCAGCAAAGCGGCCGGTTAGCTTCGGCACAAGTTATCGGCTATTACCGGTCCGAACCTCGCAACAACGCTTCAGTACTGGCCAGGTTTGAAGATGGCAGTCCTGCCCTACTAGAGTCACTGCCTGATAAGGGTAGAGTGCTCATGTTTACCACTTCTCTTGGTCCATCCTGGAACGATCTGCCTCTGACGCCAATCTATTTGCCATTCATTCATCAGATGATTAGATATGCGGGCTCGCGTGATGACAGTGCCTGGTACGGCCTGGGCCAAACTTTCACCGTGCGTAAAGAAGCTGAAGGTATACCGGCAGTTGATTCACCAGGAGGAAATCGTCTCGGCGAAACCAGGCTTACAGCAGCTGGAGATCTGCTGGTCACAGCTAACGAGCCAGGGTTCTATCGCGTTCGCTATCCAGGTCATCCGGACTTTGCTGCAGTTGATACCGATGGGACGGAAGGCGACTTTCGCAAGCTCGACTTTGGACAGTTTGTTTCGGCAGTGACCGGCGGTGCCGGAAACGCTGAAGGCTCGGTCGCCAACAGCGCAATTACAGGCGAGGAAACGGAGGGCCGCCAGCACATTTGGTGGTCATTATTGTTGATCGCCCTATTATTGTTAGTCGCCGAATCAATTGTCGCGCGCAGAACGAAAGTCGCCAGAATGGTTGGGTAAAAGGGTCCGAGTAGCAGTATTCTGTGACTCCGGCCACGAGTCGTCTCCCCCTCAAAACGAATGAAAACGGCCTTTCGACGAAGGACGTTTTCAAGTCTATTTGTACAGGGCAGAGATCATGAACCCTGAAAACACAACGCTCCACAGTCTTCTCAAGAAGACTCGCTCTCGGCGTCAGTTGCTGTTGACACTGAGAGGAGTCGCCATCGTGCTCGGTTTGTTGGCCGTCGTCCTGTTGTTGACCGGATGGACCGCTCATCGTTACCGGTACAACGGTAATGCGCTGGTCATACTGCGTGTCGGTGCTCTTCTAATGGTTCTGACAACCATTTATTTTGCGCTGCTGCGACCTCTCCTAAAACGAATCAGTGATTTTAGGCTGGCTCGCTTGATTGAGGAACGATCGCCGGGCACTGAAGACAGGCTTGTAACTGCTGTGGAGTACGCGCAAGAAGTCTCGAGCCTGCAAATATCACCGGCAATTCTGAATCGTCTCTATCGCGATGCCGACGACTCATCAGCCACCGTGGACCTGGATAATGTAATTCGGCGCTCGCGTCTATTTTTCTATGGCGGATCGGCGCTCGCCAGCCTGTTGATTTTCGCTGCTGTGCTGAATTGGGGTCCAAAAGAGATCTCGCAAGGCATGACTCAGCTCGTTAGCCCCACGACGCTGGCAGCCTCAACAAACGCAATGAGTATTAAGGTTCGACCGGGTACAGCGAAAGTACCCAAGGGTTCGGATCAGGATGTAATTGCCTCGCTGGTAAACTTCAACTCTGAAACTGTGACGTTATTTTCCAGACCGCTGGGCTCAAAGAATGATTTCCAGGGGCAGCCAATGGAGCCTGCCAAAGCCCAGAGCGACTACCGTTTCTCGATCTTCAATATTCAGGACTCGATGGAATACTTCATAGAATCGAATAACGTCCGTTCCGATGTTTTTAAACTCAACGTAGTCGATTTGCCCTTCGTCAAACAGCTCGATCTAAACCTCACTTTTCCTTCGTTTACACATTTACCTCCCAAGGTGGTTGAAGACGGTGGCGACATTGCTGCGATCAAAGGCACGGTTGCCACGGTTACAGCAAAACTCTCCGGCCGCGTTAAAGGAGCACACATTGTGTTCGCCGACGGCCGCAAGACGGAGATGAAAGCTGATGGACCAGATTTCAAAGGAGAGCTGTCCGTTGTTGCGGATACCACTTATTACATTGAACTGGTAAGTGTCGACGGTGAAGCCTATCGTGGATCAAATGAATACGACATCACACTCCTGACGGACCAACCCCCAACTATTAGTTTCGACAAGCCAGGACGCGACAAAAAGGCCACCAACCTCGAGGAAGTGTTTACGCAAGCACGAGCACAGGATGACTTTGGCGTCGTTTCAATGGATCTGCATTTTTCCATCAACGGAGGAGAGGAAAAGAAGGTTAATTTGCAGGAGCTCACTCGTGAGTCAGCACAATCGCTGACCGGCGCCTACACTTTCTTTCTTGAGGATTACAAACTTAAGCCCGGAGATTTTATCTCTTACTACGCGAAAGCTCGTGATGCGAATAACGAGGCAACGAGTGATATCTACTTCATCGAAGTCAAGCCGTTTGAGATGCAATACCGCCAGTCACAACAGCAAGGTGGTCAGGGCGGCGGTGGTGGAGATCAAGACCAAAATGCCCTCTCGCGCCGGCAAAAAGATCTCATCGCCGCGACTCACCGGCTTATAAGGGAAAGCGACAAGTACACTGAACAAGAGCGAAAAGACGGCTATGAGGCAGTCGCTTCGGGCCAGGAGAAACTGCGGACTGACACGCTTGAATTCCTGGATCGTATGGGCCGTCGACTTGGAGGGGACCTCGACAGCCAGAAACAAGTGGCAGAGATGGCTGAGCATCTTCGTCAAGCGGCTAAAGAGATGGAAGGTGCTCCACCGCCGCTACGAAAAGAGACTGGAAAAGATGCGTTACCACCAGAGCAAAGAGCGTTGCAGAGACTGCTGGCAGCGGACGCACTCTTCCGCGAGGTCCAGGTCGCATTTGGTAATCAGAGTGGCAGCGGTCAGGGCGGCGAAGAACAGCAGCAACAGGAACTGGCCGGTCTGTTCGACCTTGAGCTCGACAAGATGAAGAACCAGTATGAAACGGTTCAGCGTGCGCAACAGCAACAGGCACAGCAACAAAAAAGCGAAGCAGAACGAAAGCTCGAGGAACTGGCGAGGCGCCAGCAACAAGCGCTCGAAGAGCAACGACGCAGAATGGGCCAGCCCGCAAACGGCTCAAGCGCAGGCAATCAACGACAACAACAGCAGATGATTGAAGAGACTCGCAAAGCCGCTCGTGAGCTCGAACGTTTATCGCGCGAAAGACGCGACACTCAAATGCAGGAGTTGAGCAGGCAGTTAAATCAAACTGCCGATGAAATGCAAAAAGCGCAGGCCTCGGCCCGCTCCAATTCGAACGACTCAGTCGCGCAGAACGAACGCGCCCTGGAACGGTTGCGGCAGGCGCAACAGCGTTTGCAACAGATGAATGGTTCAAGCGGACAGAGCAGTTCCTCGTCAAGCCAGGCAGGGGGACAAATTAGCGATCTGCGCCAGCGAGCTGCTCAAGCCGCCGCTCGACAACGCGAGATCGCGAAGGACATGGAGAACCTGGCCCGCCGCGGCGGACAGAGTGCCCAGGATGATGCTTCAAAGAAAGCCCGTGAACAGCTGGCGGAACGGAAAGATGCACTTGCTGACAGTGTTAGTGGCCTTCAACAGGACATCGAGCAGTCAGCTCGCGCACTTAGTTCCGGAACGAGTACGCAACGTACTGCCCGGCAATTAAAAGAAGCGGCGGACACGCTGGCGAGAGACCGCGTTGCAGATCGAATTCGAGAAGGAAAAAAGGGCCTTGAAGGTCAGCAACAGGGTTCAGGAAAGTCCGAGGAGAGTGCTATTGAACGAAGTTTGAATGGGGTAGCAGATCGGCTGCAATCGGCGGAACAGGGTGCGCGAAGTTCGAGTGGTTCTAACGGCGAGGAAGCTCTGGATCGAACCAGACAGCTCGCGGACAGTCTCGATTCTATGCGTCGTCGCATGGAAGAAAATGCTGCGCGACGTAACGGGAAGGGTGGTCAACAGCAGGGTCAATCGCAACCAGGCCAGGCGCAAGGACAGCAACAAGGACAGCAGCAGGGACAACAGGGACAAGGGCAACAAGGTCAGGGGCAGCAACAGGGTGGAGCCCCGAACGGTGGTCCAACCAGCGGACAATCGACCGGTAATCGCCAGTATGGTGGTCCATCATGGGGTCAGACTGGAAGCGACTGGGGAGATAACCGGCAACTCCCTGCTGAGGTTCGTGAGCGCTTGCGTGAAGCTCAGGACTTGCGCCGTGACCTGGGTCCGACTGGATTAGGCGCTGGTCGACTCGATGAAGTAATTGAGGAACTGAAGCGGCTTGCAGACGGAAGAATGGAAGGCGATGCTGCAACAGCGGCGAGTTTAAAAGCGGATGTAGTTGAGCCGCTCCGCCAATTGGAGTTGGAGCTTAGCAGGCGCTTGCAGCAGCAGAGTGGGCGAACAAATTTGCGGCTACGTGACGAGGGTGCAGCGCCTGAGAAATATCGCAAGGCTGTTGAGGAATATTATCGAAGGTTGTCTGGAGGGAGGGCCAGACAATAGGTATGGGTTTCATAGGACCTATATGACCTATTATTAACAATGAAGCGACTTCTGCCATTCTTACTTCTCATCGCGGTGCTGATCCCCACCCTGGCCCAGCGCCCCTTTGATGATTTTGGCAATTTTCGACAACGTCGCCGCCCTCAATCGTCGCCGGACCAATCTGGACCCTCATTTGGCGAATACACTTTCGTTAGAACAATCTACGACTCCCCTTACCGCGGCTATGGTCGACGTGGCGGCGGGACCTGGACCACCGACTTTCCCGAAGCAGACAACAATTTCATTGTCGGACTTCGTGAGTGGGCAGGTACCAATCTCAAGATTGCTCCTCGACCTGAACAAGTCGAGATCATGGATGACCGTTTGTTCGACTACCCACTGATCTACTTTGTGGAACCAGGGTTTCTTGAGCTCTCCGACGAACAGGCGGCTCGCCTAAGAGAATACGTTGCGCGCGGAGGCTTTCTGTTCTTTGACGACTTTTGGGGTGAGTACGAATGGCATAACCTTGAAACTCAACTGCACAAAATCTGGCCGGACTATGAAGCCAGGGATCTGCCTCTATCTCACCCGATCTTTCATTCCTACCTGGATGTAGAAGAAGTGGTCCAAGTGCCGAATGTCTACAACGCGATGCGCGGAGAAACCTCTGAAAAAGGCGGTATTGTTCCTCATTACATGGGTGTGGAAGACAAGAACGGAAGGATCGTTGCTTTCATTTCCTTCAACTGCGACCTCGGTGACGCGTGGGAATGGATCAACGATTCTCGCTATCCCGTGAAGTACGGCCTACCTGCTTATAAAGTAGGTATCAATGTTGTTATCTACGCGATGAGCCATTGATGGTGAAAGTTATGAATTGAGATTTGAGACGTTGATGCGTTACACGCCGCCATTTCGTCAGTCGTCGGCCGGCGGACTCTGGACGGGCAATTGTTCACGCAACAACATGGCTTGATTCCGAATAACGTCCTGCACCTGGACCAGATTACTTCCACAAGCCAGCTCGACCATCGTTGAGACAATCAACTCCTTCAGATAAGCAAAAGAAAAACCTTCCGTGATCTCAATCACTGACTCCAACGACAGCTCAGGAAACTGTAAATCTCCGTCAAGCGTCGCTCTCCATTTGGTCAGGTATGCGTGACGCTCAAAGGCCCCTGGGATATCGAACTGATATTTACGATCGAAACGGCTTGGCCGGTTGAGGATGGCCGGATCCAATTTCTCAGGGTAGTTCGTAGTAGCTATTACGACTACTCCGGTGTTCTCCTGAAAGCCATCAAGCTCGTTCAGTAAGAAAGAACGGGTTGTCTCATTGACCATCGCTTCAAGGTCTTCAAGCACTACAATGCAGGGTGCATTCATCCTGGCCCGGTTAAAAACTTCCGCCATGTTTTCCTCTTCAATCTGATTCGCCTCGTTAAAGCCTCGAACGTAGATACATGGCTTTTCCAGATAGTTGATGAGTGCTTTTATGGTGTGGGTCTTTCCATTTCCCGGTGGCCCAACAAACAGTGCTCCCCGCTTCCACGGAATGCCGTAACGCAAATAAAGGTCGCGTGAGTTGAAGAACTGGATAAAATCGGTCTTGAGCGATTCTTTTAAGACTTCTGTCAGGATCAGGTTTTCAAACGTGGCACTCTTAATCGACTTGAAGAGCTCCTTGTTCTTCTGGAAATAACCATCTTGATAAACGAGTATTTCGCCACGAATTTCGGACGACCACTCGCAAACCGCCCGCAACAACGCTTCGCAAGATTTATTATCGTCACCGACTATCCAATGATGACGGCGACGGTAGCAGCCATCGCTCCAGCTAATCAGGACGACTTCGAATAATTTTCCCTGCCATAGCACATTAAGCCATGCATTCTCCGTTTTCTTTGTGTTGGGCTTTCCAATTCCTTCCCAGTCAGTTCTAACATCATTGAAGATCCGTCGCTCCTCAACCACAGAACATTGATCGGCATGCACAAAAGCGTCCAAATCGAAATACCAGCTCTGCCCATGAATGATCTTCTTTTCTGAATACAACTCTGCCAACTCCCGCCCGACGTGATAAGTAATAACGTCGTTCGGAAGAAGTAGTGCATCCCGGACTAAGTTCTCTATGCCCATATTAATTTTCTAATTCGTAAAGCTTTGTGCTTATAGTTCTTATCGCCTTGTTCGTTTCGGCAAGAAGAATATTTTGAAGCACACATTCCCGCGCCTTCACTCCGGAGTATGGAAGCAAAAGACTGAGGGTAACGAACAGGAGCTTAGGGGCAATACACAAACTGCCCTCAACCTCGTCGTTCGAAGTTCGTGGATAGATCCTGAGTTCGCGACCGATATGGTCGCAAAAGGAATTACGAAAAAATGTGACAGGAAGTACGAATCATAATCGTCGACCTACTCTCGTGAAGTGGACCAACACCTTAGCGCGTCTCGCGAAGTTGGTCAATAATCATTTTGACCTGATTTCAATGCTTTCACTCTACTGATAATCCTAAAGAGCTAAGGTGAAACGGCGGCGTTGCGACGATTAGTGCCGCCGTTAATGATGCAAATCCCCTCACCCACCCTC
>DASROI010000241.1:0-2486 GCA_035646955.1 Pyrinomonadaceae bacterium | reverse complement strand
GCCCGCCTCGAGCGACGTTGATCAAATAAGCACCATCGGGGAGAATGCCCAGCCTTCGCTGGTCCAACATCTGTCGCGATTCGTTCGTCAGTGCGGCTGCAAGTACAACCACAGAAGACGAGCTCAGTAGCTGGTCCAGGTCCACGAGCGCACCACCAGCTGCCGCTACTGCTTCTGACGTCGCCCAGGGGTCTGATACCAGCAACTCGACCTTGAATGGCGCTACGATTCGCGCAAATGCCCGGCCAATCCGGCCGAAACCAATCAATCCAACCCGTCTGCGTCTGAGAGTTTCACCCTGGCTAACGTATTCATTGGTTCTAATAAGACCGGAATGCATCTCACTCGCGTAACTTGGAATTCGTCGCACTAACGCGAGCGTCAAGGCTAGTGCCATCTCGGCAACGGGCGCGGCCATTGGCTCGGCAGCGTTTGTTACCGTAATGTGATCGACGACCTGCTCCTCCATCCGCGACTTAACCTCGCCGCCACAGTGCGCAATTAGACGAACTCGCGGGTGTGGTCCAAACATCTCCAACTTCAAGAATGGTGAATGCCAGGTAGTCATTAGAATGTCGGCGGTCTGCAGTTTTCTTCTCAGCGCATCAGATTCTTCAACTTCGGAGTATTGAGACCAATCTGCAACCTCGGTTAAGCACGCACGTGCTGACTCCGAAAAGAAGTGCTCAAACAGAACATCGCTGGAAAGAATCACTACGCGTTTCACTCTGTACCTACTGCACTCATACGCTCGCTTCGCGTGCCAGGACCTTCTTCATCGCATTCATGAAATCGGGGAGTGCCACTTCTGGCTCTTCAATCTCAGGATGCCAGTACTTCTCCCACTCAAAACTAATAAAGCCGTCATAACGTAACAGTCGGAGTTCTTTTACTGCCTGTTCGAACGATACTTCGCCTTGTCCCGCAAGAACCGGTAACCAATGTTCGGAACCTTCAATCTTGCGCGCGTCTCGTAAGTGAACATGGGCCAGGTAAGGACTGACAAAGGTTGCCGCATCAGGAATTGAGTCACCGGCATTCAGTGAGTTTGCGACATCCCAGATCAGACAAACATTCGGATGGTTCGCCAGATCAACAATTTCGGCAGCAATGTTACCGCGAGCGAAGTCGCCATGCGTTTCCAAAGCCACTCGCACGTCATCCGTTAGGCGTCGAGCAATCTGGTTCAGAGATTCAGCTATGTTGTCGCGTGTCTCAGAACGATTACTTCCAGGTTGAATCTTATCGGGAAAAACTCGAATCAACTTCGCTCCAAGCAAGGCCGCGAGTTCCGCGTTTCTCAGCGCCAGTTCAACTTGTTGCGAGCGCTCGCCGGCGTCCGGCGAGTGAAAGTTGCACGAAGTATCAACGCAACAAACCGACACCCCCAGGTCCTCAAGTTTTCTACGCGTAACATCGACCTCACCCGACTGAAACTCGGGACGGCTCAGCAAATCAAGATCTCCGCCAACAGCGCGCAGCTCGATCGCGTCGTAACTCAAGCTGCGCGCCGTTTCGGCAATCTGCCCCAGCTCCCACATGGGACAGCCAAGTGTGGAAAATGCCAACTTCATTAAGGCGTGTACTCGTAAGCTCCAATATCGATTGCTCCAAAAACAGGTCGCGGACTTGCGGTCCCCACCGCCAACGCAACATGTAATGGAGGAATAAATGCCGGAGGAAACAGCGGACTAATAAAAGGATGACCAGCCGGGCTCGGAGGCGCTCCATTTCCTGCGTTTACCAGCGGGCTCGTCGCAATTGGTCGAACGTCATAAGTTGCGATGTTTGTAAATCCCGGGTTTGTTCCGGTAAGCGTACCGGTCCAAGCAGTTGGAACCAGCGCTGAACCAGTCGGCACCCAGTTATTAGTTCCGGTGCTGACTCGTCCAGTCACCCATCGCACCCTGGTTTCCAAGACGACCTTGTCGATCGGCGCACCGCCAACACGGAAGAACACGTTGTTGTGCATCTCCAGGCTGTCGATACCTTCAAAGATCTCCACTCCCGGACTTGTCTGGCCCTGGCGAAGAATGAAAGTGTTGTTAACGAATCGATAACGACCATCGGTGTGTCCGGTTCCATCACCACCCACGCGGGCCATTCGCGTTCCCTGCGTAGGAATATGTTGAAACACGTTACCTACAACGTCTGAGTCTTCTCTTGCAGTGTCGGTACTTACTTTCTTATTGCCGTGCGGATCTGGTCCAATCAGTTCGATCTCACCATAGAATCCACCTGATACCCAGTTGTAGTAGATCTCGTTTCGCTCCGCGCGGCTCTTGATATTGTTACCCCCATTTTGATCGTGCAGGTAGCAATACTGCATGCGAAATACCGAGCCAGGATGCGCAAACTCATCTGTCGCCATGTAGACAGGATGTTGTCCGGTGCCGTTACCGCAGTGATAGACCTCGACGTACTCCATCAGCAGCGAGCCCGAGTCTGTGTCCGCACCCAGAATTCCGTGGGCTGGACAATCATGG
>DASROI010000240.1:0-43648 GCA_035646955.1 Pyrinomonadaceae bacterium | reverse complement strand
GTCTGGAAGTTATGGCAGATCTGAAAAGCGCCGACACCAAAGTTTTTCGATGGTTGATGCCCGAGGGCGAGCGCTACAAATCATTTCGCACCTTTGAGACGGCATTGAATACCATCGCCGACCTTGGTCTCGAACGAAATGATCTCGTCATTGCTCTTGGCGGAGGCGTCGTTGGTGACCTCGCCGGATTCTCAGCCTCCACCTACTTGCGCGGAATTCGATTGTTGCAAATGCCGACAACTTTGCTCGCCCAGATCGATTCATCGATCGGAGGCAAAACTGCTATCAATCTCGCAGCTGGAAAGAATCTGGTCGGTACGTTCTATCAGCCAGATGCGGTCTGCATCGATACCGAGACGCTCGCATCGCTACCAGCGCGCGAGCTTGTTTCCGGCTTTTGCGAAATGGTTAAGCAGTCGCTGGTTGCGAGCCGAGAACTCTTCGATCAAACCGTCGGAATTCTGCAGGACTACAACCAGGACAAGTCAATTCTTTCTACACCTGGATTTGAAAAACTGATTACCGCTCACTGCATGTTCAAAGCTTCTATCGTTGCCAACGACGAGCGAGAATCAACGGAGAGAACCGATTCGAAGTCGAGACGTATTTTGAACTTTGGACATACGACCGCCCACGCGCTGGAGAAAGTTACCAACTATCGGTACTTCCGGCATGGTGAGGCGGTTGGTTACGGAATGTTAGTAGCCGGGGAAATATCAAAACATTTAGGCTTATTGAGTCCGTCAAAATTAGATCTGCTGCGCGAGGCGGTCCATCTTTGTGGTCACTTACCTTCGACCGAAAAACTGGACCTTGCGGAAATTAAAGAGGCTTTGAAGTTTGATAAGAAGAGTGTACGAGGTCAGATTAACTGGGTTTTGCTGGACGACATAGGCTCGCCGAGAATTATTGAAGGACAACAGATTAGTAAGAAGGTTTTAAATCTCTCACTCTCCGAAGGATTGGGGATTGCGAGACGACAAAGAGAAAGGTCTCACTGATGAAAACGCACAGGAAGCAGGAACGTGGTGGCGCACAACTCAAATTTTTGCTGGTAATGGCTTTCTTGGGCGCAACTGCTTACGCGGGATACTTATACGTGCCCGTTGCGTATCAGGCTTACGGCCAGAAGGACTTTATGCAGCACTGCGTCGATGTGGCGTCTGCGCAAGGCTATCCTGAGTCGTGGGTTGTGGGCCAGGTGCAAAAGAATGCCGCTGAGTTCAATTTTCCGGCGGACGCCGTCGTCAGTTCACAACGACGAGATAATCGCCTCGAGTTAACAATACAATATAGTAAACCAATCGAGTTTCCGGGCTACACATACAACTACGAGTTTGATCAGACCGTAAAGAGCAGCGCATTCCTGACCTTCAAATAGTCCACCTTTGCAGAAAAAGTAAGACCAACGGTTATTTGAAAGCCCCCGATCTACACTGCACAACCTCTTCTGCCGGACCGCGCGCGTCCTCGCGGGCCAACCGCGATTATAAGAATCACAGCCACTAATTAAGTGTTTCACTTGGGTAAAGTACTGCGGCCTACTTACCCTTCAGAACTCGCAGACTATCGAAAAATAATGTGGCTCAGTGAGGAGCACTCTCGAGAAACGCCTTCAGCTTGCGAGAACGGGATGGATGGCGAAGTTTGCGGAGGGCTTTTGCTTCAATCTGTCGAATACGCTCTCGGGTTACAGCAAAATGCTGGCCTACCTCTTCAAGCGTGTGCTCCGAGCCAGTCGTTCCCAATCCAAACCTCATCTTGATTACCTTCTCCTCGCGAGGAGTCAGCGTCGCCAACACTTCGTCAGTAATCTCTCTCAGGTTGGAAGCAACGACCGCGTCGGCCGGATTTAGAATTGACTTGTCCTCGATGAAATCACCAAGGTGCGAATCCTCCTCTTCACCGATTGGGGTCTCAAGTGAAATCGGCTCCTGCGCAATTTTCAAAACTTTTCGTACTTTCGAGACAGGAATATCCATCTTGCGGGCAATCTCTTCACTGGTAGGTTCGCGACCCAACTCCTGAACGAGCGCTCTCGATGTTCGAATCAACTTGTTGATCGTTTCGATCATGTGCACCGGAATGCGTATTGTCCGCGCTTGATCGGCGATCGCTCTAGTTATTGCCTGCCTGATCCACCAGGTAGCGTAGGTTGAGAACTTGTAACCACGGCGCCACTCGAACTTATCAACGGCCTTCATCAATCCGATATTACCTTCCTGGATCAGATCGAGAAATTGCAGGCCGCGGTTGGTGTACTTCTTAGCTATGGACACGACAAGCCGCAGGTTAGCTTCGACTAGCTCTCGTTTAGCCTGGCCGGTCTGCTGTTCACCGATAACGATGGATTGTAGCGCCCGTTTAATTTCAGATGGTCCAACATGGTTATCTTGCTCAAGTTCTGCAAGGCGCTTTTTGGCGAGCAAGATGCGACGTTTAAACTCGCGAGCATCGTCTGGCTTGACACGCTTGCGGTTGATCTTCTCGTTACAGCTATCGATGTCTCGTTCAGCTTCCCGAACTGACTTCTGCACAGCCCGAATCGAGTTGATCAGACGTTGACGTGCACGCTCGGTTAGATTGAGACGACCTATCTCCTGGGCAATCTCCAGTCGTGTGCGGGCAACGAGCCGGCGCAAACGTGTCAACTTCTTACTCTTCTTGCCCTTCGATTCCTTTTCCTCCTCCAACATCTTTTCAAGCTCTTTCAGTCCGGCCGAGTAGAGTTTGTTGATGTTCTGAATTCCTTCGATGGTCCAGGTGCGATACTCTTCGGCCTTGTCTTCATCGCCAGTCAACTCCGCCTGTTCTGAGAAGGTTACGATATCGCGGATGTTCGCGCGGTTTGACTCGAGGTCATCGCCAATCTTCAAGAGTTCTCTGACGGCAATTGGAGAGCGTGCAATAGCTTTTTGAGTTTTTAGCTGACCTCGTTCGATGCGCTTTGCAATTGCAACCTCGCCTTCACGAGTTAGCAGTGGTACTACTCCCATTTCGCGCAGGTAGAGGCGGACGGGATCGTTAGTTTTTTCGAGGGCGCCGGCCGAGAGATCGAGTTCTACATCCTCATCGACTTCATCTTCATCGTCTTCGGTGACGGCTGCTGCTGCTTGTTCGAGGAGTCGCTCGTCAGAATCCGCGACCGGGATATTCGATCCTTCGAGTTTCTGTAAAACGTCTTCAATGTCTTCAGGCGAGACAACGTTATCCGGCAACTCACGATTCAAGTCGTCGAAGGTGAGGTACTTTTTGTCGCCGCCCAATTCGAGCAGCCGTTCCATTACGTCGTCACGATCCTTGTCGTCAATACTCACTACGTTAAAACTCCGGGGGCTGAACAGTTCAATAGGACCTATTTAAAACCCAAATCAAAACCCACTAAACCTGACTCTGAGGCTCGAATGAGCGGCGCCGGCGATTCAGTCCGCTATACTCAGAGATCAACTCAACCATTTTTGTCTCATCCCCTGTTCGTTCGGCGGAGGCAATTTCTGCATTCAATTCGCGAATGCGGCGATCGATATTTACCAGCCGTAATGCGTCAAGACACTTTTCGGCTAAAACTCTAAACGACGGAGCATTATCCCCTTCTTCCCATTGGGTTTCGCCAATCAAAAGGGCTGGGACCAGTTCTTTCGCTTCTGGATCGTCAGCTAACTTTTCAGTCAAACCGTCGAGGTCCGGCTCACGTCCTTCAACTTCAAGGTCAACAACTGCCTGAAAAATCGTAGCTGTAGCGAGAAACTCGTAATCCGACTTCTCTAAACGGCTCAACATTTCATGACGCAGTTCTTGATCGGTCAACAAGATTTCCAACAGTTGACGTTCGGCGACCGTCGCCTTTACATCGCTTCGCTTCAGAACTCGCTTGGTGGCTTCACCGGCTTGCCCTGCAACAGGTGAACGAATCGTTTGCCAGAGCTCACGACGAAGTGGAACATCGGTGATTTGCAGTGCGTTCATTGCCATGTCGAAGTACTCGCGTTTCTGAAGCCTACTATTAACGGCGCGAATGTAAGGAAGAACTTCCTCAACAGCTTCCGCTTTATCGGCTGGCCGGTTAAGGCTGCGATCGCGCAAAGCGTTTTCGATCACAAATTGTATGTGTGGTTTTGCTTGTACTCTCTGTTGTTGATATTCGGTGACGCCAAACTTTCGAATGTACTCATCGGGATCAGCATCGTCGGGAAGTACTAAAACCTTTACCTCGAGATCTTCGGCGAGGAGAAGCTCGATCGATTTTTTTGCAGCCTGTATGCCCGCACGATCGCCATCATAATTGACCACGACTTTGCGCGCAAACCTGTTTAATAATTTCACTTGATCAGCTGTTAGTGCCGTGCCCAAACTCGCAACAATATTTCGCACTCCAAATTGATAAGGCACTATCAGATCTAAGAAACCCTCAACCAGAATTGCAAACCCCTGGCGCCTGATCTCATCGCGGGTAAGGTTCAAACCAAACAGGTTACGACCCTTCACATATGCCGGAGTCTCTGGAGAGTTGATATATTTGGCATCTTCATTCTTTAACGTTCGGCCCCCAAAAGCGATCGGTTTCCCCTGCGCATCAAAAACAGGAAACATCAAACGTCCGCGGAACCGATCGTACGATCCTCCTTCATCCTTCTTCACTACGAGTCCACTGCGATCTATCTGAAGCTGGCTTGCACCCTTGGATCGCAGGTAGCTCGACAACGCCTCCCAACTATCGGGTGCGTATCCAAGCCGAAACGTCTTCTGAGTTTCTTCGCTAAGCTCGCGTTGTGAGAGATACTCGCGGGCAATCCGGGCCTCGGCATTTGAGCTCAGTTGTTGCTGCCACCACTCGAGAGCCCAACTGTTTAATTGGATAACGTCGTCGGACTCGCGGCGCAGTGCTGCAAACCGAGGATCCTCAATCATTGTCGGCAGCGGCATCCCAACCTTATCCGCAACAATTTTGATTGCCTCAGGAAACGCGACCCGCTCGATCTCCATTACGAAGCTAAAAACATTTCCACCCTTATGACAACCGAAGCAGTAGAAGATCTCCTTGTGTGGACTGACAGAGAAAGAGGGCGTCTTCTCTTTGTGAAAAGGGCAACAGGCCATCCAATTGGCGCCTTTTTTCTTCAGTTCGACGTAGTCCTGAACGACGCGAACAATATCAGCCTGTCGCTTCAGATCATCGATGAAAGGTTGGGGGTAACGCATAACTCGTGAATGGTCTTTGGGCTTTGGGCTTTGTCTACAGACTAGTTCGAACCTATCAAGTACAACAAAGGTCAAAGCACAAAGACCAAAGACCTAACTCTTCAATTCCACTAGCGTGGCGCCGGAGCCTCCCTGGTCCTGAGGCGCCGCGATGAAACGAGACACATGCGGATGGCCGCGCAGTAGTTCAGCGATTGCACGACGCAGGGCTCCTGTGCCATGGCCATGCACAATTCTTACCTGACCTAAACTCGCCAGCGACGCTTCGTCCAGAAACTTGTCCACTGAATCAACCGCTTCATCGGTCGTTTGTCCAATTACGTTCAACTCTGACTCGCTCCGTTGCTCACCACGAAGGTGAATCTGAGTGCCTGATGACTCTTTGAGCTTCTCAAGTTTGCCCTTCTCAGATTTTGCCACAGGTTGAGCTTCGACCAGATCCAGGTCTTCGAGCTTCTCCCTGAATCTTAGCGCTTTGACCCTTACTTCCGCTTCGCCATCTTTTATCTGCTCGACCGTGCCCACCGACCCAAACGAACGCAGCCTCACCTTATCCCCTATCACGATTGGCCGCTCTGGCCCTTTTACATATTTCGCTTCGGGCTGATTCGTTGGAGATTCGTGGGTCAAGATCTTTCCATCTCGAACAATGCGGATCTCTTTCCCGTCAGCCGCTGGCGCCGTCACACTTGAAGCTCGTGCGGCTTGCTGCATCTCGCGTTTCAAAGCTGCGACATTGCGTTGCGCCTCTCGCTCAACTTTCAATCGTTCAGACCGATCTTCGATACGCGCTATCAATTCGCGGGATTTTCGTTCTACGTCGTTAATCGATCTTTGAACTAACTGCTCGAATTCGGACTCCCTGGCACGTTCCCTTTTTGCAGCTTCCTTATCAAGGGAAGCAAATTTCTCCGCGACCGCAGCGCGTTCTTCCTCAAGCGCTTCTCGCAGGACCATTGCCTCTTCTGACTCGCGCTTGATGCGGCTCAAATACTCTGTTGCCTGTCGAGAAGAATCATCTACAAGCGAGGTTGCATTCGTAATAATTTGATCCGGCACTCCAAAACGCCGCGCAATCTCCAGACCAGCCGAAGCTCCGGCCATTCCGACAATCAATCGATAGGTAGGTTGCAGCGTTTTTTGATCAAACTCCACACTTGCGTTTACGACCCCGGCTTCATTTCCGGCGTACATCTTCAAACCGCTGTAGTGCGTGGTTGTTATTACGTGTGCGTTGCAGGTGCGACGGAAGTAATCGACGACTCCCACGCCCAGTGCTGAACCCTCTTCGGGATCAGTTCCGGTACCAACTTCATCGAGCAGTACAAGAGCCGGACGTTCACAGATATCGATCATCCGAGCAATGTTTGCGACGTGAGAGGTAAAGGTCGATAAGTTAGCAGCGAGCGACTGGTGATCGCCGATGTCTGCAAGTATTGAGGCATAGAAAGGAAACCTGGCAGACGAAGCGGGAACTGAGAGCCCTGATAGAGCCATTAACGAGAGCAGACCACTTGTCTTCAGTACGACCGTTTTGCCACCAGCATTTGCACCCGAGATCACCATCGCATTGTGATCCAGGTCTAAGGCAAAGGAGACCGGCACCACCCTGGCGCCCGAACTTCTAAAGTTCTCTTCAAGCAAAGGGTGACGCGCCTCGACCAGTTCCAACAACCCGCTTGAGTTGGACGGAGGTTCGCTTACCTCGGGAATTACGCAGTCGAAACGTTGGTGGAAGAGAGCTTTGGCATTTATGAAATCCAGTTCAGCAACCGCGGCTGCGGCGAGCTCGATTCCCGGCAACTGGCTGCGAAGCTCGTCACTGAGCGCCTGCAAAATCCTCGCAATTTCACGGGCTTCGGCTTCGTGCAAACCTTGCAGCTCGTTGTTTGCATCGATTGTCTCAAGAGGTTCGACGAAAGCGGTGGCGCCGGATGCCGAATATCCATGAGCCACACCTTTTACTCTTCCGCGATGGTCCGCCTTAACTGGAATAACAAAGCGCTCATTTCTGATAGTGACAAGTTCATCCTGAATTGCTTCGGCCGACTTTCGCATCACGCTTTCAAGGGAGCGCGTGATGCGTGCTCGAAGCGCCGATATTTCGTGGCGAATGCGGGCCAACTCTGGACTCGATCGATCGTCCAATTCGCCGGAAGGCAAAATCTTCGATGATACTTTCGCCACCAGGGTATTTAGATCGCGAGGTAAGTTCTCAACGAGTTTCCACAACTCTTTTACGTTTTCACGCTCAGACAAAATTGTCGCGCGCACTGACAGGGCTTGTTCACAAAGGCGGGCGATCTCCAGTATCGAAAGAGGTTGAAGTGCTGCTCCTTCGATGCGCAACAGCGCAAGTATTTCAGCGGGATCGGCAAACTCGCTGAACGCCCAGTTCAGTCCACGATTTCGTAATGACACGCATTCGGTGAGCAGGGTAAGTTCGTGACGTAACTGGCCTAAGGTCGCTATAGGTACAAGCTGATCGACACGCCGTTTGCCACCTTCCGTTTGGGCATTGCGACGCAGTAAAACCAGTAACTGCGGATACTCGAGAGTTTTAAATGCCTGATTGTTCACTTATTAAAGTCTGCGCCGGCGACGTTCGCGGCCTTGCAGAATTCCAGAGAATAGCTTGTCGACATCCAGCAACGGTATATCGCGTTGACCATCGCTCACCGTCGAATGCAAATATATGGCAGTCGCAGTCTCCGGATGATTGACCAGTTCCTTTTCAATTTCCGCTGGCCCTTCACACTCGTCGATTGCGATTGCTAGTTGTTCATCACCGCGCAACGCCAACAAGTACTTTCTTGTTTGCGCGACACCTGTCGTTTCAAGAACAGTAAACATCTTTCCTTCGATCGAAACGATGCCCAGCACTGACGGAGGTGCAAACGGCAGTGGCGTTGGCTCGACATATTCAACTATTGCTAGTACTTGGTCATCGTCGACAGCGAGTAAGGACGCGCCTATCTGCATTACACGCACTTTTCGAGTGGACGTTGCGTCAGAACTGTTAGACATCTCGGCGCTCACAAATTTAGGTTACAACGCCAGTCCCGAACAAACAAATGAAGCCCCTGGAGTGCGATGGCCCGCCACCGCTTTGTCATACCGCAGGCTTTGCAGAAAAAGTCTAATCTTGGTGAGTGTCGAGCGATCAGTACAGTACCGCGAGCGAAGCGCGGCGGTGACACACTCGACATTACGCCTAAATTCTGATGCTTGGTCGTTGAGTGTGCCATCCGGTCGCTTCGCTCGCGGTACTGTACTGTTGGCATCTTACTTTTTGGCAAAGCCCATACCGCAGTTTCCCTAATCAGACCTTGCCGCCTACAATTTAGCTGGAAAGTGCGAAGGCCTTATTTTTCGCAGCGACGAGCCGCGAGAATAACAAAGCGGCGCCGGGCCCCCGCACTCCAGGGAGAATCATTTGAAAAAAGTCCTGTTATCTATTTTCTCGACGTTGATTTTAAGTTTTCTGACTATCTCGCAATCATCTGCAGTAATACTGAAAGGTGTTTCAATGGCCGTCCAAGAAAAAGGAAGAGTCCGAGCGCCAGAAATCACCGGCGGCAGAGGCTGGCTGAATACCGATAAGCCACTGTCGTTGGCGGCTCTGAAAGGTAAGATTGTCCTCCTGGACTTTTGGACCTACGGTTGTATCAACTGTATCCATATCATTCCCGATCTTAAGAAGCTGGAAGCAAAATATCCCAACCAGCTCGTCGTGATCGGTGTCCATTCCGCAAAGTTTCAAAATGAAAAGGAAACTGAAAACATCAGACGGATAATCCTCCGATACGAACTGGAACACCCGGTTTACAACGATTCGGAGTATGCAGTTTGGCAAAGCTACGGGGTTCGAGCCTGGCCCACACAGGTTCTGATCGATCCGGCTGGATATGTCGTTGGTTCGGTTTCTGGTGAAGGAAATTATGAAGTTATCGATCGGGCCATCGACCAACTAATAACTGAATTTCGCAAACGAGGCGAGTTATACGAGCAGCCACTAAAACTCGTTCTGGAAAAAGCGAAGATCGGCGATTTGCCCCTGGCGTTTCCCGGCAAAGTACTGGCTGATGGAGCTGGCGACCGGCTTTTTATCTCTGACTCGAACCACAATCGCATCGTGGTAACAAAGTTGGATGGTTCGTTGTTAGAGACAATTGGAACAGGAGAACGAGGCGCCATTGATGGACCATTCGGGCAAGCATCGTTCTACAGACCTCAAGGCCTGGCGCTGAGCGGCGACAACCTCTACGTTGCTGACACCGAGAATCACTTAATACGACGCGTTGATCTGAAGAGCCGCACGGTAGAAACAATAGCCGGCACCGGAAAGCAATCGCTTGAACGTTTCGAGCATGGTCCAGCTAAAACAATCGCACTAAGCTCACCCTGGGACTTGCAGTTAGTAAATCACATTCTTTACATTGCGATGGCCGGTCCACATCAGATCTGGAAGTTAGACCTTCAATCGAATGAGGTTTCAACTTTTGCCGGCTCGGGCCGAGAAGCGCGGCTCGATGGCAGTTTGTTGGAAGCCGGGTTTGCCCAGCCCTCCGGCTTAGCGTCTGACGGCAAAACGCTCTATGTCGCCGACAGCGAGTCAAACATAATTCGCGCAATTGATCTGAGCACGGAAGAGGTGAAGACACTGGTCGGAGGAGATCTCTTCGAATTTGGTGACATCGATGGAACGGGCGACGAAGTACGATTGCAACATCCCCTTGGCCTGGTATCAAATGGCGAAAGACTCTTGGTCGCCGACACCTATAATCACAAAATTAAAGAACTCGATCCTTCCAAACAGAAAGTAAAAACTTTCCTGGGAACCGGTAAGCCAGGCCAGTCAGATGGTTCCAGTCCATCATTCTATGAACCCGCAGGGCTCTCGGTGGCAAACAATAGAGTTTATGTTGCTGATACAAACAATCACGCCATTCGCGTGATCGATCTTAAAACCAGGCAGACCTCTACGCTCCGAATCAAGGGTTTGATGCCACCGACTCAGCCGCTCGAGTCGTTCTCTTCGGAAAGTGCACCCAACGCTGAGACGGTTAAAGCTACAGCTCAGAGTTTGCGCTCAGCCAGTAATGCCTTCTTGTCGATAGAGGTCGAGTTGCCGGTTGGATATCATCTCAATCCTGCTGCGCCACAGCGATACAAGGTTTCGGTAGACGCTGAAAAGTCCATCAGTATCGAGGCAGCAAATGCTCAAAGATCGTCAAAATCACTGACACTTCCTTTGCGCATTCCAATTAGCGTTTCGGAACCCGGCTTAGCCAGGATCAAAGCTCAAGTCACTCTGTTCTATTGTCGCGAGGACAACACCGGTACCTGTCGTATCAAGACTCTGGTTTGGGAAGTCCCCGTTGAAGTAACTAGTGACGCAAACGCCGGCACCGAGATTAAGCTCCAGGGTAAGGTTACTGCCGATTAGTTGTAGGGCCGTCCCTCCGTGGGCGCCCTTTCTTGATGACGTATGATTCTTCCTTAATTGTCTGGACCACACGAGTGGGGCGCTCGCGGAGGGACGCCTCTAACAAATCTAAGGAGTGCTTCAATGCGAATTGTCAGCATCGTGATCCTGTTGTGCATTTGCGATCTCTCTCAGGCTCAACAACCTCAGGCGCAACCGGCGGTGCCGCTGCGCCCGGTCCACACCTTCTCAATCGTCGCCCGCGATCCCGCGACGGGTGAATTAGGAGTCGCGGTGCAATCCCACTGGTTTTCAGTTGGCCCAGTCGTCGCGTGGGCTGAAGCAGGTGTCGGCGCAGTTGCAACACAATCTTTCGTCGATCCAAGTTACGGTCGAAATGGTTTGGACTCAATGCGCGCGGGCAAGAGTGGGCCAGACACTTTGAAGGAACTTCTCGCAAAAGACGATGCTCGTGAAGTGCGCCAGGTGGCAATGATTGACGCACAAGGGAGAGTCGACGCCTGGACCGGCAAGAATGATATTCAAGCTGCGGGCCATATTGTCGGAACCAACTTCTCGGTCCAGGCCAATCTGATGCTTAACGAAAAGGTATGGCCGGCGATGGCAAGTGCGTTCGAGAAAACAAAGGGCGATCTGGCAACTCGAATGTTGGCGGCGCTGGATGCCGCCCAGGAAGCGGGCGGTGATATACGTGGACGCCAGTCAGCGGCGTTAGTGGTTGTGACTGGCAAGCCGACTGGCCTGCCCTGGAAAGATCGAACTTTCGATTTGCGAGTCGATGATAGTCCGGAGCCGCTCAAGGAGTTGAGGCGACTGGTCACTTTACAACGGGCCTACAATCACATGAACGCCGGGGACCTGGCAGTCGAAAAGAAGGACAACGAAGGTGCCTTACGTGAGTACTCAGCAGCTGAAAAGTTGGTGCCGGAAAACGCCGAAATGATCTACTGGCATGCGGTCGCGCTAGTGAACATGGGTCGAGTGGATGAATCTTTAACGCTCTTTCGCAAAGTCTTCGCGATGGACCGAAACTGGGTGACATTAACACCGCGGTTACCAAAGTCAGGCTTGCTGCCTGACGACCCTGCGATAATTAAGCGGATAGTAGCAGTGGCTCCAAAGTAAGGATCGATTATGAATTGATATTTGATCATTAGGAAGGCACTGACCGTAAGGCTTATAATTTGGGGCACAAGGGAGAAATTGAATGGCCGAAACAATCAAGTGCACTCATTGTGGCGAAAAACGCCCCGCTATCGGCTTTGCGCCGTTTCCGAACGAACTGGGACAACGCATCGCGCTAGAGATTTGCCAGCCTTGTTGGAGTGCCTGGTTGCAAAAACAGACTCAGATTATCAATCACTACGGTCTTGACTTGACCAACCCCGACGCGCAAACATTTTTGTTCGACAATATCAAGGGATTTTTGTTCGGCGAAGTGCCAAACCTCGCGGAAATCGACACCTCCAAAGAAGGCAGCGTCAAGTGGTAGCCTGCCTTTAAAAGTCCTCACCAACAAAACTTTCTATTCGGATTTGCCCCAGACAGTCCCGCAAAAACCGATAAGAGATCACTCTAATTTGATCGTCGCCTTGCTGGGCGCGCCATCTGATCGCTCCGCTCGCGGTTACCGTATTTTCGGCCCGTAGGTTGCAATTGTGCTGGGCATGCCCCAATTCGAATCGACATTCGGCGAGTTCGTCGTGTGTTTATTGCCATGTTTTGATGCGGGCGTACGCTTTTCGAACTTGTCTTTGGTTTATGCATCAGGAGGTTTCCAGGGATGAAAATCCAAGTCACGGGACTCATTGCTACAGCTGCTTTGACTCTCGCTCTCTCAGGCTGTCAACCATCAACTAATGAGAATGTGAATGCCAACGCCAACGCGAATCTGGCAAGAAACACCAACACACCGCTGCCAACGCCTTCGCCTACCGTGAGTGAAACTTCGAGACGCGCACCAACGCGCGAGGAGTACGACCGAGATAAGGAGCGATATCAGCGCGAAGCAAAGGACTCAGGCAGTAAAGTTGGGACGGGCTTAAACGACGGCTGGCTCTGGGTCAAAACCAGATTCGACCTGGCCGCAGCCGACGATCTGCGAGACTCAACGATCAATGTTGATGTTGACAATGCCATGGTCACTCTTAATGGATCGGTGGCCACAGTCGCGCAAAAGACCAAGGCTGAGGCTGTTACTAAATCTGTCGAAGGAGTAAAAGGCGTTAAGAACATGCTGAAGGTTGTTGCTGCGAACAGCAACGCCAATACAAAAGCCACTCCCACTCCGCGTAAATAACTAAACCTTAAAGACCCCCGACATGAAAGCCACCGATCTCGCGGTGGCTTTCTCGTTTTCTGACCAGTGCCACCAATGCCGCAGCTAACTATCCTTGCATGTCTCTCTGTGCAACCTCCGTGTCCTCTGCGACTCTGTGGTTGTGGTAACGCAGAGGATCGTCAACCAGAGAGCACCGAGGACGCTGAGGTTGCACAGGAGAAAAGCACTCGAAAGACTTTTATTCGTTACTACAGAAATCCGTGCAATCTGCGTAATCTCTCGATGATCTTTGGTTTCAAGTTTCCTTCAATTCAATTTTAGTTTAAGCTCTTACCTCTCTTACCTTAACGGGAGTTGCTACCGGGTCTTCTTAACCGGTCTTAAGCTTTTCAAACCAACTTGATGGGGATTTGGTTGACTATGCCAAAGGTCCGCCCGCGACTATTCGTCGCTTTCAGTGCTCTAATTCTCGCCCTACTTCAATCGGTTCCATCAACTAAGGCTCAACGCTCCGGTGTCGATGTTTATGCAATCACAAACGCTCGCATCGTTACTGTCTCAGGCTCCGTGATCGATAAAGGAACGGTCGTCGTACGGAACGGATTGATCGCTTCGGTTGGTCCTGATATTACGGCGCCGCCTGATGCCCGAGTGATTGACGCAACCGGGTTGACGGTCTATCCGGGATTGATTGATTCCTACACCAATCTCGCCTTGCCCGAACCAGCACCGAGTCCTTCGCCCGGAGCCGGCGGAGGTGCTGCATTTTTTCTCGCGGCGCCGCGTCCCAGTCCCGGTGGTCCAAATTCATCGCAGCCGGCCGGGCTTCAACCGGAAGTCATGGTTGAAGACGTTATTCGTGCCGGAGCTTCAGATCTCGAGGCTTCGCGCAATGCCGGCATCACTACAGCTTTAACGCTTCCAAGAACTGGAATATGGCTGGGCCAGTCGGCCCTCATAAATCTGGCTGGCGATACGCCTCAACAGATGATCCTTCGCTCGCCGGTAGCGATGCATGTTGCCTTCACCCCTTTGCGTGGAACCTATCCCGGATCGCTGATGGGTGTTTTCGCAACCTTGAGACAGATGATGCTAGATGCTCAACGCTATCGCGACTCGATGCAAATTTACGAGCGTAATCCAAATGGGATTCGTCGCCCCGATATCGATCGGTCGCTTGCTGCACTTGTACCGGTGGTGGACGGCAAAATGACGGTGGTCATGTATGCGAACACAGAGCGCGAGATTGATCGAGCACTCGATCTCGCCGATGAATTCAAATTGAAAGCAATCATCGCCGGCGGGCGAGAATCAGGACGCCTGACAGCCCGATTGGCAAAGATGAGGATACCGGTGCTGCTCTCTCTGAATTTACCGCGTCGCACAACTGCAGCCCTTCCGGAAGCAGATCCGGAACCGCTGCGCGTTCTACGAGAGCGCGTGGAAGCTCAGCAAACCGCAGCAAAACTATCTAAAGCCGGGGTCAGATTTGGTTTTCAGTCGGGCTCAATTGCCAACATGTCTGACTTGCTCTCAAACGCTGGGAAAACAATCGAAGCCGGTCTTTCAAGTGACGACGCCATCCGCGCATTTACTCTCTGGCCCGCCGAAATTTTCGGGGTAAGCAATCAGTTAGGTTCGATTGAGACTGGCAAGATCGCAAACTTGACCATCACTCGCGGCGACCTATTCGATCGCAACAGCCGGATCGCTCACCTCTTTATTGATGGACGCGAGATCGATATTCGTCCCGCGGCAGGTGGACCAACACGCAGTACGCTTAACGGCACATGGACCGTAACAGTAAATCTTGGGACTGACCCCAGGACTTTCACTTTGAATCTTCAGCAGGAAGGCGATCGCCTGCGCGGTTCGATTGAAGGTCCATTGGGCTCGGGAGAGATAGCAAACGCTTCGGTAACGCCTGAACTTCGTTTCACAGTGCCGGTAAATATCGAAGGACAAACTAAGGAAGCGACATTCGTCAGCACATCATCCGGCGCTGAACTTCGCGGGACCGTGACCATCGAAGGCCGCTCGCCCGGAACGTTCACAGCAACTCGTAATAGTCCGCCTAATTGATTCGTACATTCTTAAACTCGGAACTGATGGAGTAAATTTCATGAAAATCTTGAGAGGATTTTTATTGGCCCTGATAACGATCGCTGGCGCCAGTTATTCCAACCAGGCCATCTTTGCTCAAAATCCTTCAGAAACTCTTATCCGTAACGCCACTGTGCTCACCGTAACCCGGGGGACCCTGCAGAACACCGACGTGTTATTGCGGAATGGCAAGATTGCGGCGGTGGGAAAAAACCTGAATGCCTCGGCGAATGCGCGAATCATCGATGCGACTGGTAAGTATGTCATGCCCGGCATCGTCGACTGTCACTCGCACTCGATGCTGGACACAATCAACGAAGGCACACTGGCTGTTACTTCGATGGTCCGTACTCGCGACGTTTTGAATGTCAATGATGTCGATCTTTATCGCGAGCTCGCCGGCGGCGTAACAACTCTCAACCTGCTTCATGGATCGGCAAACCCTATCGGCGGCTTGAACACTGTAGTGAAGATCAAATATGGACGGCCCGCTGAGGAGTTTATCTTTCCTGGAGCGATGCCAGGAATCAAGTTTGCGCTCGGCGAGAACGTCAAACGCTCAAGCTCACCGAATCAACCTGGCGTAACTCGGCGCTATCCAAATACACGAATGGGAGTCGAGGAAACAATTCGCGATGCTTTCGTTCGGGCGCGAGACTACAAACGCACCTGGGATGAATACCGCGCTGCCGTAGCGAAGGGAAACAAAAATCTGATTCCGCCAAGACGTGATCTACAGCTGGAGCCCCTGGTGGAGATACTTGAAGGGAAACGCTACGTTCACGCTCACTGTTATGTAGCCAGTGAGATTTTGATGCTGATCAATCTCGCTGACGAGTTTGGTTTCAAGATCAGAACTTTCCAGCACGTTCTCGAAGGCTATAAGGTCGCCAGGGAAATTGCACAACACGGCGCAGGCGCCTCAACGTTTGCAGACTCGTGGGCCTATAAGATCGAAGCCTATGACGCGATCGCCTACAACACAGCGATCATGACTCGCGCCGGCATCGTTGTCTCAGTTAACTCAGACTCAGACGAACGAGCCCGGCGGTTAAACATCGATGCTGCCAAGGCGATGCACTTCGGCGATCTGACTGAAGAGCAGGCACTCAAACTCATCACCTTAAATCCGGCGATTCAGCTCGGCATACAAAATAGAGTCGGCTCAATCGAGGTTGGTAAGGACGCTGATGTGGCAATCTGGAATGGTCATCCGTTCAGTGTCTATTCAAGAGTCGATACTACATTCATAGACGGCGATATTTTCTTTGACAGACAGCAGGATATTTCGCACCGGGCTGACCTGGCGAAAGAAAGAGCTGGTCTCGAGCAGGTTGAGGCAAACAAACCACCGGCGCAGGGTTTATCGCCCCAGACGCCACGTCGTCGTCCGCGAGGTCATGAAGATGACGAGATGGACCAGGCGGACCAACCGTAACTGGCTGGAATAACAAAGCGCCGCCGGGCCGGCGCACTCCAAGGTAACTTATGCTGAGTAACTCGATAGTCTTCATTTTCCTCCTAATCTGCACCAATAGTGCACTGGGCCAACAGATTGGGAATTCTGCCGCTCAGGATGGGGTGTTGCCACCCCAGGGGACCTATGTCATCAGGAATGCGCGAATCGTTACAGTGAGCGGAGCTGATATTGAAAATGGCGCCGTCTTGATTCGGGACGGAAAGATCGAAGCCGTCGGCGCTAATGTGAATGCACCCTCAGGAGCTCATTCGATTGATGGCAGGGGTCTTTCAGTCTACCCGGGCATGATCGACGCAGGCACAAACATGGGCCTCGTCGAAGTTCCCCAGGGAGCAAATGGAACCGTCGACACGGCGGAGGTCGGAGAGTTCAACCCGAACGCGAAAGCAATTGTTGCCGTTAATCCACATTCCGCACATATCGCTGTAACTCGAGTTGAAGGAATAACCAATACGCTGAGTTCTCCTGTTGGCGGATTGATCTCGGGCCAATCAGCATTGATAAATCTTCTGGGGACGACCCCAAAAGAGATGGCAGTTGTTCCAAACGCCGCCCTGGTTATTAATTATCCAAGAATAGGCAGAGGTGGTGGCGGAGGTTTTGGAGGTTTCCAGCAACAACCGCAGAACCTTTCTGAAACACTCACCGCAAACGAGCGGACGCTGGACCAGCTTCGCAAGGTCTTACGAGACGCCGAAAGTTATGGGCGATCGCAGGATGCTTTCGCAAAGGACTCGTCTTTGCCAAGACCTGACCGCAGCGTAGTACTCGAAGCGCTTGTACCGTATGTAAGAGGTGAACGGCCCGTCATCTTTCGCGCAGATCGTGAGGCAGAGATTCGCGGTGCCATCCGTTTCGCAGAAGAGATGAAACTGAAACCAATAATTCTCGGCGGGAACGATGCCTGGAAAGTCACTTCTCTACTGAAAGAGAAAAACGTTCCGGTGATTCTGACCGGCGTACTAGAACTGCCATCGCGCGAGGACGATTCCTACGACACGTTATACGAAAACCCGTTCAAGCTTCAGCAGGCGGGCGTTCGTTTCTGTATCTCGACTGGCGATGCCGGAGCCGAAGTGCGCAATCTTCCATACAATGCCGGTATGGCCGCTGCTTTTGGTTTGTCGAAGGCTGATGCTCTTAAATCAGTAACGCTTTATGCCGCTCAGATACTTAACGTCGCCGATAAGCTTGGCTCGATTGAACCGGGTAAAATGGCCAACATCGTCGTTACGGATGGCGACTTGCTTGAACCGCGTACCCACGTTCGCTACCTGTTCATCAACGGACGTCCGGTCCCGTTGACCAGTCGTCACACTGAACTAAACGACGCATTTAAAAATAGAAAGTAGTCCGCGCTTAATACAATTCGCTCTAGTTCCGCTTGCTCTTCAGCCCAAAGTGTCTCCCCAGACCCGGCCGCGTAGAGAGTCCTAAGGAGGTTCACGTTGTCTAACAACTGTCTAAACTTGATTGTCCGCCTCGTTTTGTTATTGACCGGTGCCATCATCTGGTCCAATACCACGTATTCACAAACCAAGCTTCTTCGTTTCCCTGATATTCGGGGAGACAAAGTGGTTTTTACATATGGCGGCGATCTTTGGACCGCGCCTTCAACAGGTGGAACCGCCAGTCACTTGACCTCTCATCCAGGCGTCGAGTTATTCGGCAAATTCTCTCCGGATGGAAACTGGATTGCTTTCACCGGTCAATACGACGGTGACGAACAGGTCTACGTGATACCAACAACGGGAGGCGAGCCACGACAACTGACTTTCTATCCGGCTCGAGGTCCACTGGCTCCGCGCTGGGGTTGGGACAATCAAGTATTTGGCTGGAGTAAAGACGGCAAGCGTATCTACTTCAAGTCGTTGAGAGATTCATGGACATTGCCAATCGCACGTCTGTATTCGGTGTCGGTCGATGGTGGTCCAGCAGAGCCATTGCCCATGCCGACGGCCGGCTCGGGCGACTTTTCTCCCGACGGTTCGCAGATTGTGTATTCACCACAGTCGCGTGACTTTCGCTCGGAGAAGCGATACGGAGGTGGCCAGGCAAACCAACTCTTTATCTTTGACTTGAAGAGTAACGCGGCGAAACGAATCACCGAGGGTCCCAGGCCTACTCGTGATGCAATGTGGATCGGCGACACGATCTACTACAACTCAGATCGCGACGGACACTTCAATCTCTATGCTTACAGTGTAGCTAACGGCAAGACGAGTGAGATTACCAGTAACCGGCAATACGACGTACGCTGGCCCAGTTCTGACAATGATGATCAGATCGTGTACGAATTGAATGGGGAGCTCCAGGTTTACAACATTAAGAATCGGAAGAGCACCTCGATTTCTATCAGTGTTCCCGATGAAGGAATTGCGCGCCGTCCAAGTAGAGTGTCCGCCGCTAACCTGATCGAGTCCGCCAGTCTTAGTCCAAAAGGTGAGCGTGTCCTGGTTTCGGCACGTGGCGATATTTTTAGTGCTCCGATCGAAAAGGGTCCGACCCGAAATCTCACGCACTCATCAGGTGCGCATGACAAGTGGCCTACCTGGTCTCCGGATGGATCACAAGTGGCTTTTATTTCCGACATGAGCGGTGAAGAAGAGCTTTACTTGCAACCACAGGATGGCTCCAGGCCAGCCGAACAAATTACGCACGGTGGTGCTGCAATGCGTTATGCACCGGAATGGGCGCCTGATGGAAAACGAATCGCCTTTAGCGACAAGGACGGGAAGCTATATGTCTTAACGCTGGCAGATCGCAAAATAGTCGAAATTGCAGATTCAATTCGTGGACAGATTCGCGATTACGCATGGTCGCCGCGAGGAAACTATCTCGCCTTCACTTTACCCAATGAGAATCCGTTCTCTTCTGTCTACATCTGGAGCGCGGGAGATAATCAGCGTCGACGGGTAACTGATGAGTATTTCAACTCGACCAACCCGGCGTGGGATCCTCAAGGAAACTACCTCTATTTTTTGAGCGACCGCGAGTTTCAGCCACAGATCTCAAATATCGAATTCAATTACGCCACTAATCGTCCAACCTATATCTATGCAGTGACCCTCAGGAAAGATGTGAAACATCCTTTCCCGCCAGAGAGTGATGAGGTCACGGTGGCAAAACAGGATGATGGTCCAAAACCAGCAGCGTCACCGACAGAAAAACCCGCCGAGAGCCCGTCACCCGAAGCTGCTCCCAAACCCCCGGCAAATCTGGTTATCGATTTCGATGGTATTGCGAGTCGTGTTGCACGCGTGCCTGTCGGCGCCGACAACTACTTTGGACTGTCAGCTAAGACCGGCCATCTTCTTTACGTGACGGGTGGCTCTCCGTACTACGGTCGCCAGTCTGATCGCACCAACACTTTGAAAATCTACTCGATCAAAGATCGCAAGGAATCAACCCTGGCAGAAGACATTCGCGGTTACGTACTTTCAGACGACGGTTCAAAAGTCCTCGTCTTCCAGGGACCCGGTTTCAATCTCTACGATGCGACGCCAGTCGGCGATCGTACTCGCAAAGCAGTTTCAACCGCTGGTCTGTACGTCGACCGGGTTCCGTCGGAGGAGTGGAACCAGATCTTCAATGAAGTATGGCGTCGCTATCGCGATTGGTTCTACGTCTCGAATATGCACGGATACGATTGGGTCGCGTTGAGAGAGCAGTACAAGCCGCTGCTCAAGTATGTTGCTCACCGGTCAGATCTAAACTATGTGATTTCAGAGATGATTGCTGAACTCACAATCCAACACGCATATATCGATGGCGGAGACTTTCAGATTCCTCCGCGCCCGCGATCGGGCCTGCCAGGCGCTCGCTTCGAGTTGGACAAGCAATCGGGCCGTTATCGTATCTCCAAAATTTTTAATGGCGAAAACGAAGAAGACCTGTATCGCTCGCCGTTAACCGAAGTCGGGGTCAATGCCAGCGTTGGTGATTACGTGTTGGCGATCGATGGCGAGGAACTAAAAGGCTCCGACGATCCCTACCGGCTGTTGCGGAACAAAGCGGACAATCCGGTCCAACTAACCCTGAATAAGACTCCAACGATGCAGGGAGCACGCACCGTTTCGTATCGCCCAATAACGGACGAGACGAACCTGATCTATCTTGATTGGGTAAATGGCAATCGAGACAAGGTTAGCAAAGCGACTAACGGTCGGGTCGGATACCTGCACATTCCTGACATGGGAGCAAACGGGATTCGCGAGTTTATTAAGTGGTATTACCCGCAACTCAACAAAGAGGGTTTGGTAGTTGATGTTCGTGCGAATGGCGGCGGCAATGTATCTCGCATGCTCATCGAGCGCTTGCGACGAAAGCTGTTAGGCCTGAATTATTCGCGCACTAATGATGCCGCTTCAACTTATCCAGACGGAGTTTTCATTGGTCCAATGGTAGCGTTGCTGGATGAGAACTCTGCATCGGATGGCGACATCTTCCCATCGATGTTTCGTGAAGCTGGCCTGGGACCATTGATTGGCAAACGCTCGTGGGGAGGAGTGGTTGGTATTACGAATCGCGGACAGTTGATCGATGGTGGGGTGGTAAACGTGCCCGAATCAGGACTGGCAAATAAAAACGGTCAATGGATAATTGAAGGTTACGGCGTTGATCCAGACATCGAAGTTGATAACGATCCCGTTTCCTTGATAAACGGCAAGGATCCACAACTTGAAAGGGCGATTGCTGAGGTGATGGCAAAGCTGAAGCAGCCGGTTAAACTTCCCGGCAAACCGGCGCCTCCGGTGAAGACGATCAGTAAAGAGCAATCAAAAGTGACAACTCTCAAGTGATATTTGGGAGTTATCTATTTGCGCACGTCGCACTGCACAACATACGGGTTGAGGACTTAACCTCAAGTTGAGTCCTCAAAGCCTCGATAGACTTGGAAACTACTAACTCCTATTATCAATTGATAATCAACACTTATCTCGGCACTGAAATCCACGAAATATGCGCTTCCCATTTGGTCCTGAACCTAACAAGCAATTTGACGCCGTGGGGTTCGGACTCAATGCCGTCGATCACCTGATAGTCGTTCCTGAATATCCTGCATTCGATACAAAGATGCGGCTGCTCGAACACAAGCAGTCGGCCGGCGGACAGACCGCAACAGCGATGGTCTCACTCAAACGGCTCGGGATGAACACTGCCTATGCGGGTCGCTTTGGGTCGGATCCTGAAGGCCACTTTGGACTCTCCACACTTAAGGACGAGGGAGTGAATGTCGACTACGCTCAGGTGGTTGAAGGCGCTTCAACACAAATCGCGTTTATCACAATTGATGTTCGCAGCGGTGAACGCACCATCGTGTGGGACCGCGACGATCGATTGGCCTATAAGCCGGAAGACGCACCGTCGGAATTTGGATCCCTCGGAAAAGTTCTTCATCTCGATGCGCATGATCCACCCGCCTGTGTGAAGGTTTCGGAAGTGGCAAAAGCGAATGGCGCAATTATCTGCGCTGATATCGATAACGTGTACGGTGGCTTACCGGAGCTCCTTCCGTTTATCGACATCATGATCGGTTCAAAGGAGTTTCCCCGACGTGTTACTGGGGTTACTGATGAACGCGAATCACTGGTCGAACTACAGAAGCGTTTCGGATGCGCAATTGTGGGGATGACGATCGGCGCCGGCGGGGCAGTAATTTATTGTGAGGGGCAATTTATCGAAGCTCGGGGATTTCATCCTCCTGGCGGTTGTCGCGATACAACCGGAGCCGGTGACGCGTTTCATGCAGGCTTTCTTTTCGGATTTCTGAATGGCGAAGATATCGAAACCAGCGCGAAATTTGGCAATGCGGTCGCGTCTATGAAGTGCAGTGCTTTAGGGGCGAGAACGGGCCTGCCCACCAAAGTTGAGCTGGAAGAATTCCTGCGTAACGCCATTCCGATCTGAATGTGATATAAGACTCACTCACGCCAAAAGCTTCGTCAAATTTCGGATTTCATTATTAGATCATATCGGGAGATGGAGAATGAGATTAGTCTTAATTGTCCTTGGTTTGATCCTGCTCAGTATCTCGCCCGTCCGTCAACAAGTCGCGACAGCTGATCTGTTATTCAAGAACGGGAATGTCTACACAGCAAACGATCAGCTACCAACAGCGCAAGCCATTGCAGTAAAGGGCGACCGTATAGTTTTCGTCGGTTCAAATGCTGACGCGCAGAAGTTCGTCGGCAAAGATACGAAAGTCATCGATCTGCAAGGCAAGACTGTACTGCCTGGTTTCACGGATGCACATCAACATTTGTCCGGTGTTGGCTTTCGCGAGATGACTTTGAATTTGGAAGGCTCAACTAGTCTTGAGGATCTGCTGGCTAAACTAAAAGCGCGAGTGGACCAGGCAAAACCAGGTGAGTGGGTTACAGGTCGAGGTTGGATTGAGACGCACTGGCAACCTCCGGTGTTCCCTACTCGCTGGGATCTCGACAAAGTTTCACCGAACAATCCAGTAATCCTTGGACGCGCCGATGGACACGGAGCAGTGGCCAACAGCGCAGCGCTGAAAATTGCCGGAGTTGATAAAACCACTCCGAATCCTTTTGGTGGTGAAATTTCCAAAGACAAGAAGAGTGGTGAACCGAACGGGATGTTGCTTGATGCGGCCCAGGGATTGGTACGGAGGAAAGAGCCAGGGACAACCCGGGCAGATGCAGAACGAGCGGTGGTCCTCGGCGCCAAACGTGATGTTTCGCTGGGTTGGACGCAGATTCAAGACGCAGGCGGCAGTTATGACGAGGTCGAAATTTTCAAAAAGCTGTATGCGGCCGGTTCGGTTAAGTTGAGAATATATAAAGCCGTTTATGGACCAGGTCCCAATGCCAACCGGTTAATCAAGGATGGGCCAATAGTCGGTGAATTTCAGAATCGCCTCACCGTCAGGACCATCAAAGTCGTGTCTGATGGCGCACTTGGATCAAGAGGCGCCGCTCTTCTCGCTCCATACTCGGACGCTGCCGACACATCTGGCTTTCTGACAGTGAAGGCAGAAGATCTCAGACCGATGCTGGTCGAGGCATTAAAGCAGGGGATCCAAGTAGAAACCCATGCGATCGGAGACAAGGCCAATCGATTTATCCTGGACGAGTACGAGACGGCGTTAAAGAGCGTTCCTGAGTCGAACCGGAAAGTCTCTGTCCCAAGATGGCGAGTCGAACATGCTCAGATTGTAAATCCGGTTGATATCCCAAGGTTCGTCAAACTCGGAATCATTCCTTCAATGCAGCCTTCTCACGCGATTGGAGATTTGTTCTTTGCGCCAAGTCGTTTGGGAATTGATCGCCTAAAGGGCGCTTATGCCTGGGAGAGCTTTATTAAATCAGGCGTCATTGTTCCCGGAGGTTCTGACGCACCCGTCGAGCGAGGGGAGCCAATGATCGAATTTTACGCTGCAGTCGCACGCAAGGATCAGAAGGGATTCTCTACTGATGGATGGCATCCTGAAGAAGCGGTAACGCGCGAGCAAGCTCTCAAGATGTTTACGATCTGGCCCGCGTATGCTGCGTTCGAAGAGAGCCTGCGTGGCTCAATCGAACCCGGTAAGCTCGCCGATCTCACAATCCTCTCAGCCGATATCATGAAGATACCCGAGCTCGACATCTTGAAGACGCAATGCGCAATGACCGTCATCAACGGCGAGATTGTTTATGAACAATAACTCCCTGCTTGCTCCGCGTCTCTGCGACCCGGCGTTGAAATTCTTTAGATCTTTTGACGCAGAGGCGCTGAGACCGATGAGGCAAGATAATGACCAATAGAAAACTCCCACGTCGAGCATTCCTTGAGGCGTCCGGTAAAAGCTTTGGTCTGGCAACTGCTTGTCTTGGCTCTGTCGGAACTCTCCTGAAAGAGGTCGCCGCAGCCACCAGGTCTGTCGAACACCTCACTCCAGAGCAGGTCGCGATGGACGAGGACTACTGGTCCATCATTCAAAACTCATTCACAGTTACTCGCGGAATCATAAATCTCAACAATGGCGGGGTATCTCCGAGCCCTCGCATCGTGACTGAAGCTCTCGTTCGTTACATCTGGCAACAAGAAGACGCAACTGCGTACACGATGTGGCAAATACTCGAGCCTCAATCGGAAACCATCCGCACGGGTCTTGCCGAGTTGTTTGGCTGCGATCGCGAGGAAATCGCCATTACTCGGAACGCTTCTGAGTCGCTTGAGATCCTTCTAATGGGAATGGATTTCAAACCAGGCGACGAGATCCTTACCACGACACAGGACTATGGGAGGATGTTGACAACCTTGCGACAACGCGAGCGGCGCGAAGGTCTCGTCCTCAAGCTGGTCCAAATTCCAATTCCTCCTAAAGATGTAAATGAGATCACGAAAGCATTTGAAAGAGGTATTACAAACAGGACGAAGCTGATTCTCGTTTCGCACCAGGTTAACATTACCGGCCAAATCACTCCGGTCAAGGCTATCTGCGATCTGGCTCGGTCAAAAGGAATCGAAACGATCGTTGATGGCGCTCACTCGTTTGCTCAGTTCCACTTCAAACAGAGCGATCTTGGTTGCGACTACTTCGGGACGAGTCTTCATAAATGGTTATACGCGCCGAAAGGCACCGGCCTGCTTTACGTCAAGCGCGACAAGATTGAAAAGCTATGGCCCTTGATGGCTGCCGAGGCAAAGCAGGCAAACGACATTCGTAAGTTTGAAGAGATAGGAACTCATTCCGCCGCGCCGCGATTGGCCATTGGCGAAGCCTTGTTGTTCCACAATGGAATTGGCGGCAAGCGGAAAGAAGCGCGACTGCGATATTTATCCCGTTACTGGATGAATCGGCTGAAAGACGTACCGAAGGTCGGTTTCAACACCTCGTTTGATTCGAACCAGTCCTGCGCAATCGCTAACGTGAAAATTGACGGCGTCGATCCAGTGAAGATTGGCAGCTATCTATTCAGTAAGCACCACATCTTTACCACGCCAATCGTTCACGAAGAGTTTACCGGCGTCCGAATAACGCCCAACGTGTACACAACCCTCGGCGAGCTGGATCGGTTTTGTGAGGTTATGGAAGAAGTCGCTCGAAAGGGGATCCCAACATAATCGGCGTTCGTCCAGATACTTATTTATTTGGTCATTGGTCATCGATCATTGGTCGTTTCCCGTTTCCCGTTAAAGGGCGCAGGTCGAATTGGCCCACCCGTCGCACTTCCAAATTGAATTCGCGTGCAACAACCTCGACACGCAAATGACAAATGGGCAAGGATCAATGACCAACCAGGTACGGTTTCACCGCCTCATCAGCGCTTTATCACCCGGAACATGCGCAGTCGTGCCTGCGTAAAGCAAGTGGTGGTAGAATCGTTTGGCCCCCGAGTTTTTAGGCGTTCTGGAGGTACATAGGGTTATGGAACACGCGCGAGATTCAGCCCAACAGGTGATAGATGCTGTTTGTGACGGGCTCAAGCAAATCGGTGATATTTCTTACGCCGTTATGCCCAAAGACATTGCTCACGCTCTTGCTGACTTGAAGAAGGCTTTGCTCAGTCAGGTTCGCAGCGCGGTAGACTGGGAAATCGACTGGATTGACGGACGAGTTGCTGGCGGTGATAAGCTCAGAGATGAGTGGAAAGCTAAGTGCGAGCATTCCTCTTCTGAACCAGCACTTTAACAAGATTGGAATAACGTAACTCGATGGAAGTCCTATTAGCAGACGAATACGGGTTTTGCTTCGGCGTTGAACGAGCTGTCGAAATGGTCGAAGAAGCTGTGCATGAAGGCGCGCGTCCGATTCGCTCGTTAGGTCCATTGATTCATAACGCTCAGGAGATGGAACGACTCGGAGCGCAAGGCGTCTCAACTATCGACTCACCCGACGAAGCCGATGATGACACGATCGCTGTAATCAGAGCCCATGGCGTAACTCCACAGGTCCAACGCGACCTCGAGAGTCGAGCCGCCAAAGTGATCGATGCAACGTGCCCGTTTGTAACTCGAGTTCAACATCTGGCCGAACGTGCTGCAATACTCGGTCGGGATGTTGTAGTCGCCGGCAATCCTGACCACCCTGAAATGATTGGTGTAGTGGGTTACGCGCCAGACAACACATATGTAGTGCGTGACGCTGCTGAAGTAGCTACGTTGCCTCCGCTTCGGTCGCCACTCGTAGTCTCTCAAACTACAATCAAATTACAGACCTTCCTCGAAGTCGCCGAAGCTGTGCGGGCGAAAGCTGATACTGAACCACAGGTTGTAAACACCATCTGTTCAGCAACCCGGGATAGACAAGATGCTGCTCGCGCACTCGCCGGACAAGTAGATGCCTTCTACGTTATTGGAGGCCGGCACTCATCCAATAGCGTCAAACTGCTAGCCGTTTGCCAGGAACAATGTGTAAAGAGTTTTCTGATCGAAACACCGGCTGAGATAAACCCGGCGGATCTTGCTGATGTCAAAAAGGTTGGAGTAACTGCAGGAGCTTCAACGCCGAACTGGTTAATTGATCAGGTAGTAAAGCGGCTACACGATATTGGTAAAAACTAGTTCTTACTGCTCGTCGTTCTGATCAAGCACGTTCACTATCTGCCTGGCTTCTTCCGATCCATATTCCACAACCTGACGTCGCAAGGCAGCCCGCGCTGTATCCGAATCAACCGGATCGCTGAGCAATGTAGCCAGTATTGAAATTGGACATCTTGCTAACGCTTCGTTCGCCAATTCCCTGACGATCGCATCCTGAGAACGAGCAAGTTCGCAGATTTCACTAGGCGGAAAACGCGTGTTGAGCGCATCTGCCAAAGTGTCGATCCGTTTGTAATCACGCTGGGACTCGGCCCGTCGTACAAGCTGCGAGAAAACTTCGGCGGATTCAGTTTTTTCCTGGAGAACTGCGGCACAAGCTTCGGCAACTGTTTTTAGCTTCACCGCCGTGGCGAGGTCGATAGAGGCGTTCTTTTCGGCAATTCGGTCGTCGAGCGCGGTGAGAAATCTACTTAATTCGAGATCCGCTCGGGCGTCGTAATGAAAATTCCTTGTAGATTGGGGATTACCGGAAGCAGCCTGTAGAGCTCGCTCGACGAAGCCACGGGTAGCCGGTCGCAGTTCAGACCAAACGGTAGCAACGCGACTGCCCAAATCCTCAATTGCCAAACCGGTTGTCAATAAAACCTCCAAAAACTAAAGAATAGCTACCATTTAGAAGCGCGTAATATACGCGAAGAATATCGGAAACGCGAGTGTTCTTAATTAGGAAGGGCGTCTTTTAGGGCATGCTTTCATCAGATGAGGGGAGCCAAACTGAGTCATTGACAGCCACGTACGCTAGTTATGATCCCTTATTTCGGCAATATTTGGAAAGGGGATTTTTACAATTTCGCCATCGGCAATCTGAATTTTCACGCTCGGAGTCGTGAGGGCTTGAGTGGTCTTCATGCTATGAACGGTTCCTCTTACTCGTCTACCGTCAATAGTTACTATCTCGATATTGTCCTTGCCGTAAAGCGGTGCAAGTGCCGCAAGTGCCTTCGTGACTTCCACTTCGTTACATTCTCCAAATGCTGAGCGTAAGTTTAGGCAGGACCCAAACCTCACTTGTATAGTGCCTCTTATGGTCGGCGAAGTCTAATCGATATAGCTGAATCCATACACTTACCGATGCAACCAGGGCAGAAGGTTTGGCGTATACCAATTGGCCTGTATGGTTTAGACTACGTCCCAAACTTGGTGTCTCTCTATGTCTCAAAACCCTGAATATCAGCAGCCTTTCGCTCCAGTTCAAGACGTAACTGTCTGTGCCAACTGCCGATCGACCATGCCTGCCGAGCTGCGATTTTGTCGCAACTGTGGCTTCCGCCTTGGCGAAGGCGTTGCCGAATATACTGAGACAGTAAGATTTGATGGTTCGCAAGTCCCGGCGGGAGCTGCCGCTGGGTCCCTGCCGATGCCCAGGAAGCGTCGCCGCAAAATGAGTGGCATCGCCTGGATTTTTGTAGCATTACTGGTCTTCTTTGTTGGTGCTGCAGCGTTTACGGCGATGGTTGCACCCTTTCGAAAAGGAAGCGTAGGAATCATTGCTCCAGCTCCTTCGAAATCATATGTTGGCGTTAACGGTTTTGAAACAGCCGACGATGATGCTGGAGTAATCTTTGACTCGGTAGATGCACCTGACGGTCCAGCGGACAAGGCCGGGCTGATTGGAGGCGACATCATTACCAGCTTCGATGGTCAGTCCGTTCACGATGAGGATGAGATGACGGATTTGATGCTTCGGACTCCGATAGGCAAAACCGTTGACGTCGAATACCTAAGGGACGGAGAAAAGAAAACCACGAAGCTAACAACCGTCGACCGGTCTGAGTTTCAACGTCTGTCCACTGCTTTCTTAAAGAGGCCCGAAGGAATTGGTGTGTTTGGATATCAAGAGGACGAGTCGAGACGAGTCGAAATTCCGGAGCTAAAAATTTACGGCGTCCAGTTGAACAACGTCGGCCCGAGCGGTCCCGCTGGATTGGCCGGGATCAAAAAAGGAGACATTGTAATAAAGTTCGGCGATATTCCCATCAGAACTACCGCTGAATTGTTGATGAGAATAAAGCGAGCGCTACCCTACAGCACTGTCGATCTGGAAATTGTGAGGGATGGTCAAAAAATGACTATACCTGTGAAAATGGGTAAGCGCTAAGTTTGAGTCTTAGCTGGTTTAGCAACAACATGTTCTCTTAGCCGAGCTTCCATTTCTTGCCTCATTTCCTTGCGCTGCTCTTCAGTTTCATCCTCTTCAAACGTCTCAAAAAGGGCGTATTGATTCTCGGATAACAGTCGCAACTCCCATGCTTCTCGTTTGTGGTGAGAGGGTCGCGAAAACCAGAGCGCATCAATCGTATCGTCCCTTACTGCGTCTGAATTCAACGAAGTTAATTCGTTGATGTTGAGTTCTGGACGCGTTACAGGTAGCACCAGCACCTCTTTTAGTTCCCAGCCATGCTTTCGATAAGTCGCGACTAGTTCGGTGAAAATGTCGGCTTTTTTCATTGGAATTTGGCTCCCAACCGGCGCGAAGATTAGCATACCCGGCCTGTTTACGGGTTATTTGGTACGACCATATACTCATTACTCGCCTCGATAGGAATCGCCAACGTAGTCTCGGGGCTGTGCTTTAATTTAACTGCCCGGTTGACCGCCCGAATAAGCCGCTACTATTATCGGCGGTGGGTTAAGGGTCGTTTCGGGATTCGCTTTCATGTTCTCCGGCATCGAGGTTTGTATCGCCAAAGCAGGCTATTCATTCGAAGCACCGACCTTACAGATAGCCCCTCGTCCGAATCACTTAGTTAAAATTGTAGGGATAATTGTTTTTCTACTGGTCTGCGCTCAGCACTTTGCAACGGCTCAGTCACGACTATTGGAAAATAAGACACAGGAAATGACGGCAAGCTCAATCCGGGATCTTGAGAACGCAAAAGACTCCATACCGTTCTATCAAGCGCTTACAAAGGCATTAAAAAAGCGTAAATGGAATGTCGAAAATATCTGTCCACCAGGCGATAAGGTTGCGCGTCGCATACTCGAAGAATACGGCGCAGTCTACATAGCCAGTAAGAAAGTTTTACCGCCGACACTCTGCGTATTCACGAACGAGTCACAGGTAACAAAATTCCAGGATGATGCGGGAGTTGCGAGCGAGGTTTTCGGTTACGACGAAATAGAACTACAGCCAGAGGCCCTTAAGGCTCTCAAGAAGGCGCGCGAAGATGCTCAGAAAGAAGGCCTGGATATCACGCCGCGAGACGGAGCCGAAGCTGCTCGCCGTAATTACGACGACAGTGTCAGGCTTTGGAATTCGCGATTTCAACCAGCGCTTGATTACTGGCTCAGTGAGGGCAGGCTAACTGCAGAACAAGTTAATAATCTCCGGTCTCTTCCGCTAGCCGATCAGATAGCAGAGGTGCTTGAACTTGAGAAGGCCGGCATCTATTTCAGCAAGGACTTGTCGAAATCGATTCTGTACTCAATTGCAGCACCCGGCACTTCACAACACATCGCCATGTTGGCATTCGATGTAAATGAATTCGAGAATCCGAGGGTTCGCGAAATAATGTCGAAGCACGGCTGGTTTCAGACCGTCGTTAGCGATCTGCCGCACTTCACCTATCTCGGTCTTAAGGAAAAGGATCTTCCCAAGAACGGTCTCCGAAGTGTCCAGGTTAACGGGCAAGTCTTTTGGATTCCGAATGTGGCCGGCACCACTCACCCCGGCCTCGACAAGTGAATCGCTCGGTCGGATCGTCCTTTTCTATTTCTCATTGGTCATTTTCCATTGTTCAGTTCTCATTTCCGATTGATTGCTTTACTCCCGAAAGTGAAGTTCAGCGGAGGTACCTTGTTCTCGGAGCAAATGAAAAATGAGAAATGGACAATGACCACTGAAAAATAGTCCGCTCAACCCCCAATACACTACCCTATTCACTATTCACTAATCCTGGGCGTTGGTGCTAAACTACGCCAGCCGAACCCTTAAAAGGTTTCTCTTCCCCCGAACAAATTAAAAACCGAAGTTGACTGACGAGCTGTTGCTCTCCTGCTGGCTCAACTGCTCTTCCAATCGACCTTTTAACCCGAAGGAAGGTCACCTATGGATGTCCCCCAATTCATCGCAGGTAGGTTCAGGATCGAACGTGAGATCGGAACCGGTGGAATGGGTACGGTTTATCTCGCCACACATCTCGGTCTTGAGCGACCAGTCGCCGTAAAAATTATCAAACGAGAGTTTGCCGGTGATAGCGATGTCACCGAAAGGTTCCTGCGCGAAGCTCGCACCATGGCGAAGCTGCGACATCCCCACGCCGCAATGATCTTTGACGCGGGTCACTTACCCGATGGCCGGCAATTCATCGTGATGGAATTTGTCGAAGGCGTGACGTTGTCCCAGGCTCTCGGTGCTGAAGGCCACTTCTCGCCAAGCAAAGCCGTCCAAATCGCGATGGAAATCTGCGATGTACTTGAGGAAGCACACCGGCTGGGAATCGTTCATCGCGATCTGAAACCGTCAAACATCATGCTGGGTCACCGCGGTGTTTGCGTCCTCGACTTTGGCGTTGCAAAGGTACTGGCCTCGTCAAATGAGTCGACAGCTACTCACGCAAGTACTGGCTCGGGGCAGATAGTTGGCACTCCTCGTTACATGTCGCCTGAACAATGTCTCGGACAGCGTGTCGGCGCGCGAAGCGATTTGTACAGCTTAGGTGTACTGCTCTATGAAATGCTTGCCGGACGTCCGCCATTCACCGATCCTTTGCAATCGGCACTCCTGGTTAAGCAAGCAACTGCGCCTGCACCGCCACTCCCTAAACTACGTCCAGACCTGCCCCGGTCACTGTCGTTAGCGGTTCATACTCTCCTCGCCAAGCGACCTGAAGATCGGCCACGAACGGCAGCCACCGCTAAGGCGTTGCTGGAAAGAAGTCTGGTGCAACCCGATCGGACCTTACCGGACGTCGAACCGCTTGCTTCAATGGTGGCAGCTACGAGTCCCGGTCGAAACATAATGTTCCGGGTTGGGGCTCCATTAGTTTTGGTTACGACATTCGGTGTTTTGTTAGCCTGGGGCTACACCGGTGAAAGCGCTCCCGAGCCAACACGTCAGCAAACGATTTCGGCAGTTCCAACCTCGACACAGTCAATAGCCACGCCTGCTTCGTTCCGGAGCCAACCCTCGTTGCCGCTTCCGACTTCGGCGCCAAAAGAAAGAGCACCGGATCTAACTCTCGACCTCGCTCGTCGGATTGCCGCAAGATTTGCGACTGGGTCACTCGGACCGGTACAGATCATGGATACCGACTCTGGCCAGTCGATCGTCGCGATAAATAATCAACGCAAAGAAGGCAAGACCAGCTTTTTCATCCTCGAAAAGAAAAACAACAAATATCGAGTCACAGCCAAGGGAGCGCTGGATATGGACGGCTTTCGACGCGGAAGCTGGAGTTCTGAACTAACAGACGCTGATGAGGATGGCTTTCAAGAAGTACTTTTTTCTGGCAGGGACCCAAAAGAAAGTCGAACAAAGCGAAGGCTGGTTTTGTTTGTACCAAACGATAAGCGCACTTACTCGATGTTCATGAGCGGAGAAACAACCCAAAGTGGTACACCCAAGATTTCGTGGTTAGCTAACGCGACGGGAACTGATGCGGCCGCTTATCGAACTGCTCTCAGACAGAAAGCACGGTCACTGGTTCGAGGTAGGTAGTTATGTTTGGTCTTGGGTCTTTGGCCTTAGATCTTTGACTTAGGATGACGAAATTCAAAGTCCAAAGATCAAAGACCCAAGACCAAACCCTACTTCAACCTACTACTCTTCAACTCGTCCCACTTCTCTTTCTGTTCGTCATTCAGCTGACTGGGTAACGTATCAACTGGAATATTGTTTTGCGAACAAAACTGTCGCCACAAAACAAAACGAAGATCGTATTGGCCGGTTGAATCGGATACTGAGTTATCGATTGGTCGTGGCTGTTTCTGCTTTCCTCTAATCATCAACTTTACTCTTCACTTAAATTAGGTGGAGGAAGTTTAGCAGGTTTTCGATGAGAAGTTCATCGCGCGACGGATTCGTTACAAAAGAAACCGTCCCCCCAGATTTTTCATCTGTTCAGTTGAAACTTGACTGAGGCGTTAAAGACCCGGGCGTTACAGAGAGCTGACTAGATAGATGGGACCCGTGGGCGCCTCAACTCCCGGCGCCGGTTCGAGTGTGATCGCAAACACCGCAGACTGTCGCGCTGATTCAGGAATCTGATCCTCCAGCATTCCTGCGCCCGAACTATCGACGGAGAACACCTTACCAGGCATTTTTTGATTTCCGACAATGAACCACAGTTGGTACTTCTTGCCGGTTGGCGCAGGCGGGAGACCATTTGCCATCAACATCGCATGGCCGGTCTTGTCGTAAGCTAACTTCGCACTTGCTGCGGGTGCTTGGGTCGTTCCGGCTAGCTCATTCATCCGTGCACCCGGCGCCATCATAAGTTGCACAATCTTCTTCGACTGATCCAACTGTGTTTGGGCAACCTTAGCTTGCGCTTCGAGCTCTGCAATCTTTCTATTATTTGTGCGGTTCTCTTGCCATAACAAAAATAGCGTGGCAGCAGTGATTAAGAACAGGATACCGGCAGCGATGGCCCAGGCCGGGCTATAGCTTGACCGGGGAGTGGCACTTGACGGTTTGAATTGGACCACATTTGACTTTGACTCCGTAGCAGGCTGCGACGCGTCGGCACGTATCGCGCTCATTATCCGCTCCCGAACTGCAGGTGAGGGCTCGAGTGGTTTTGCATCCAGCGACAACAGTGCTGCTGTCGCCTGCCAGTTCTCGAGTTCTCGCTGACAGTCTTCACACTGTGAGAGGTGCTCGCTCAGGGCACGATTCTCCACAGCGTCAAGCGCAGACAGAACGTACGTCGGAATCATCTCTTTGAACTCGTCGTGAACCATCATTCGTTACTTAAATCCAAAACTCTGACTCTTACCCCCTAGAACCTCACGCAGCTTCAACATTCCCGTTCTCATTCTTGTTTTCACGGTGCCAAGCGGCGCACCCAACCGTTCAGCAATCTCTGATTGGGTCAGACCGTCAAAATAAGCAAGCACTAAAGGTCTTTGTTGCTCTTCGGGGAGTTGCGAGAGGGCGGAAGTTACGATTCCTCTCTGCTCCGATCTGACGGCATCAGCGATAGCATCTGACGTTTCCTCGACTGGATCTCGAGCACTGGCAGCAGCTACGCGTTCTCGAGAGGCGACACTTCTGAGTCGATCGATACCGCGACTCCGGGCAAGCGTCACCAGCCACGTAAACGGCCGGCCACGGTCCACATCATAATCGCGCGCCCGCCGCCAGACCTGAAGAAAGACTTCCTGCAAAACGTCTTCAGCCTCTTCACGGTTGTTCAGGATCCTCACAAGCAATCCAAACAATACAACGCGGTACCGGTCATACAACTGAGACAGAGCTTTCTCGTCCTTGCCGGCGATCGCCTTTAGCAGGGCTACATCATCGATTTGTGCTTCTTCCGGTTGCAAGGTTTTGGGCCGCGCCTCTTAGATAAATACGAGTGGGCACGTAAAACAGATTGATCCGCTGAAAAAAAATCAGGGCGCCATGTAAAGACGCCCCGATTTTCAAGATAAGTGAGTCCCTGAGGACTAGGGTGAATCAACGACTACGCGACGGTAATTTCATCAGCCAGGTACACGTCCTGAATGGCGTTAAGAAGCTCTACCCCTTCTTTCATTGGACGTTGAAATGCCTTACGGCCGGAAATTAAGCCCATACCGCCGCCGCGCTTGTTTATTACTGCGGTTCGAACCGCTTCGGCGAGGTCACTGGCTCCCTTGGATTCACCGCCAGAATTGATCAACCCGCACCGACCCATGTAGCAATTGGCTACCTGGTAACGGACAAGATCTATCGGGTTATCCGAGGTCAATTTTTCGTAAACCAGCTTGTTGGTCTTTCCATAAGACCCGCCCAGTTCTTTTTCTACCGCCGGGTAACCACCGTTTCGTTCGGGCAGTTTCTGTTTAATTATGTCGGCCTGAATTGTGACGCCCAGATGATTTGCCTGGCTTGTTAGATCCGCTGCCGTATGCATGTCCCCTTCAGGCGTCTTAAATTTCGGATTACGAAGGTAACACCAAAGAATTGTCGCCATGCCTAACTCGTGCGCCTGGGCGAACGCCTTGCTAATCTCTGTAATTTGCCGCGTGGATTCCTCAGAACCAAAATATATAGTCGCGCCTATGGCAACCGCGCCCAGGCGGTGAGCTTCCTTAACTGTCCCAAACAGCACCTGATCGAATTTGTTGGGAACGGTTAACAACTCGTTGTGGTTGATTTTTACAATGAAAGGAATCTTGTGTGCGTATTTGCGAGCCACTGTTCCGAGCACTCCGAACGTTGAGGCAACAGCGTTACACCCGCCTTCGATCGCGAGTTTGACGATATTCTCCGGATCGAAATACTCAGGGTTTGGGGCAAATGAAGCCCCGGCCGAGTGCTCGATGCCCTGATCAACTGGAAGGATCGATAGATAGCCGGTTCCGGAAAGTCTACCGCAATCAAAAAGGGCCTGTAACGACCTAAGAACAAGTGGAGAACGATCAGAGATTGACCATACTCGATCGACGAAATCAGGTCCCGGCAGCTGAACATTCGCCTTGGAGATCGTCTTTGTTTGATGATCCAGCAACATCCGAGCATTGGGGCCCAGAAGCTCTTCTATTCGGTCGATCGAAGTCGGATGTACTAGTTCGGTTGCCATTGGGTTCCTCCTGAGATGCTGGACGATACGTATTAGAAAGTGATGAACGTGTTTTGAATTATACGTAACGTCATTTGCTCAAGCAAAGGACCCTTGGAGTGCTACGGTCCGGCGTCGCTTTGTTATACACAACATCACCGTTACTTGAGTTCATTCAAGCTTCCTGACCTGAAAGCTTCAGAAGGCGAGTTTTGGGGGTAGTCTCGCCGGGAGGTGGTTCGTATAACAAGCGACGCCGGGCCGTCGCACTCCAAGAGTTTGATTCAAAGTAATTGATGACAGGGGAGGATTTCAGTTAATATTCGGTTTCGTCGTGTTGAGCCTCGTACCCTTCAAAGTCTCAAAAATTACGTCTCGGAAAACTGAACTGTTCTCATAACTCACGTTTGCGAAAGGTCCCAGGTAATGAAAAGCCCTCTCTTTCTTCTACTTACCCTATTCCTCTGTCTATTCTTGTGCCCGCAGAGCGTTCCGGCATCCAGCGAGGACTGGAAGCCAATTGATCCCGGTGCACTCGCGCTCAAAGCTCCAACGGTTGAAAAAGACGCCGATGCCGAGGCACTCTTCTGGGAGGTTAGGATTGACGACAATCCAGAAGGTGATCTGATCTTCAATCACTATATTCGAATCAAAGTCTTCACCGACCGAGGCAAAGAGTCGCAAAGCAAGATCGACATTCTGTACGGAAATCTTTACGGCGGGAATGTGAAAATCAAGGACATTGCGGCTCGCACTATCAAGGCCGACGGCTCGATTGTTGAGCTTAAAAAGGACGATGTCTTCGACCGCACAATTGTCAAAGTGAGTGGATTAAAGTTCAAGGCCAAGTCGTTTGCAATGCCAGCCGTCGAACCAGGATGCATCATCGAGTATCGCTGGCGTGAAGTGAGGGTCAATCGTGACGCGGACAATGTAAGGCTTCAATTTCAGCGAGATATCCCCGTCCAGCGAGTTGATTATTACATCAAGCCTTACGCTTATGAGAACCTCAGCTTCAACTCGATAACTCTTCACGGCAAACCGAGCCCTTTTGTCAAAGACAAGGGCGGATTCTACCGCACAACGATGACTGACATGCCGGCGGTATATGAAGAAGCCCGGATGCCGCCTGAAGACGAAGTTAAAACGTGGATGCTGGTCTACTATGCCACAAGCGATAAGCCTGACCCGGCAAAGTACTGGTCCAATCTCGGAAAGCGGTTCTATGACGGTACAAAATCACTTATCAAACCAAATGACGACGTTAAGCAAACGGCCAGCTCGTTGACCTCTGACGCTAAAACCGATACCGAGAAACTCGAGCGTCTATTCGAGTTCTGTCGCACAAAAATTAAGAACACCAGCAACGACGCTTCCGGGCTAACCGAGGAAGAGAAAAAGAAATTAAAAGACAATAAGAGTCCATCAGATACTTTGAAGCGAGCCACGGGCAGCTCAGGAGATATTGATCTATTGTTTGCGTCTCTTGCTTCAGCATCGGGTTTCGATGCCCGCATCGTTCTTGCACCGGATCGAGGAGATATATTCTTCGATAAGGGAATTCCAAACGCGTACTTTCTGACTCCTGCAAACATTGCGGTTAATGTCGGTGGGTCGTGGAAATTCTTCAACCCCGGCTACAACTACATTCCTTTCGGCATGTTGCGTTGGCAGGAGGAAGGTGAACAATCCTTGATCACTGATCCGAAAGAGCCGGTCTGGGTTGAGTCGCCAATGTCAGGCCCCGACAAGTCAGTTACCAAGCGCCGAGCCCATTTAAAACTAAGCGAAGATGGCACTCTTGAAGGTGACATCATTGTCGAATACACGGGCCACTCAGCTTTTGAGCGGAAGGAAGACATGGATGAAGAATCTGACAGCCAACGAGAGGAAAATGTCAAAACAGAGCTCAAGGGGCAAATGAGCGGCGCCGAGATTACGAATATAAAAATCGAAAATGTGACCGATCATGTGAAACCATTACTTATCTCTTACCACGTTAATTTTCCGGCGTATGCCCAACGAACAGGCAAACGTCTCTTCTTGCAACCGGCTTTCTTTCAACGTGGAATTGGACCATTGTTCGCTTCGACAGCTCGTAAATACCCGGTCTACTTCCATTACGGCTGGACCGAAGATGACGTTGTAGAAATCGAAGTGCCCGAAGGATACGTGACGGACAATGCGGATGCACCTTCGCCACTCATTAGTAAACCAATAAGCGAGTACAAGCCGTCGCTGGCCATCAGCAACGATAAGAAGCTGCTGGTCTACAAACGTTCCTTCTACTTTGGTGGCGGCAACATGGTCTTGTTTCCGGTTGCAAGCTACAGTCAATTGAAGACATTCTTCGACATAGTTCACAAACAAGACAATCATTCAATAGCTCTTAAGCAAGGGGCCGCTACGAATTGACGGGGGTTTAATCATGCACTCGACTCTCACCATCTTCCGGACAGTACTCCACCTGTCCAAACGTATCTCACCGGCCTGGCCCATAAAGACGTGGACTGTTAATTCGTCATATAGTGCTGCGCTCGTAATTACTTTGCTGTTCGCAGGTTTGGTCAACGCGTCAACACCGGGCGACGACAATCCAGCCTGGGTTCAACAAGCTGCTGGTATCAAAGCTCCCGCATACGATAAGGACGTAGACGCTGTGGTTCTCCTCGCAGAGTCTATAAAGACGGTTGACGGCGATGGTCGTCTAACCGAAGTTAAAAACTATGCCGTTCGAATTCTTCGTCGTGAAGGTCGCGAATATGCTCGAGGCGGAGTCGGATATATTCCTGAGGTCGGAAAAGTAAAAGATTTGAAGGCTTGGTTGGTTAGGCCCGACGGCTCAGTTAAGCGTTTCGGTAAAGATGATGTCGTGGATTCTGCCGCTGACCTTGATGATGTCTACGATGAATATCGAGTACGGACGATTTCCGCCGTTGAGAGTGCTGAGACCGGATCGGTATTCGCTTATTCTTACACCCTCGAAGACCGTTCAGTATTCAGCCAGGCGGACTGGGATTTTCAAAGTTCGATCCCCGTGATCACTTCACGGTACACGCTAACTTTGCCTGCTGGCTGGCGTGCTGAGGCATTTACTTTTAATCACCCGAATGTCGAACCACGGGTCAATGGAAGTACCTACACCTGGGAACTTACAAATTTACCGCCGATACCCGACGAACCACTCAGTCCGAATCTCAGCAACCTCGTCGCACGATTGGCAGTAAGCTACTTTCCGCCTGCGTCTTCGCCCGCTCCGGCGATTAAGACATTCGCGAACTGGTCCGAAGTGGCAAGCTGGCTGAGCGAACTCGGTGATCCACAGGTCCAGGTCAACGACGCTCTTGCGCGCAAGGCTTATGAACTAACGGCAACTGCGAAAACTGAGTACGAGAAAATTCGTGCGATTGCACAATACGTTCAGAACATTAAATACATCTCTATTCAAACCGGAATTGGACGCGGAGGAGGTTACCGCCCTCACTCCTCAGTAGAAGTTTTTGCTAAGTCATATGGTGATTGTAAAGACAAGGCAAACTTGATGAGGGCGATGTTGCAAGTGGTAGGAATCTCTTCTGTCCCACTTAGCATCTATTCCGGCGATCCTGACTATGTTCGGGTTGATTGGCCATCACCACAACAATTCAATCACTGCATTATCGCGGTCAAAGTAGGAAATCAAACACAAGCAGGCACACTGATCGAAGATCCTGCGCTTGGCAGACTGATCATATTTGACCCAACAGACTCAGAAACCCCTTTTGGTGATCTGCCATTCTATCTTCAAGGCAGCCTGGCCCTCCTGAACTCAAAGCAAACTAAAGAACTCGTTCGTATGCCCGTGCTTCCTCCAGAGGTAAATCAGTTGGAGCGCAGTGCAACTCTTAGTCTAAATGCGAATGGGTCGATAACCGGAAAGATTTTGGAGCAAGCGTCAGGACAGACTGCAGCGAGGTTTCGCACTCAATTCCGACACCTTACACGAGCGGAATACAACAGCATGATTGAAAGATGGATCACCTCTGGAGCTGCGGCAGCGCGGGTCAGCAATATCGCACCCACTGACGATGCGACGGATGGACGATTCTCTCTCAACGTCGAATTCACCGCAGCCGCTTATGCACAGCTAATGCAGGATCGTCTTTTAGTTTTCAAGCCCGCCATAGTTTCTCGTCGTGAAGGATTAACGCTAACTTCAGCCGATCGTAAACATCCAGTGGTCCTTCGCGCCAACGCATACGCCGAAACAACCAGAATTGCATTGCCTGATGGTTTTACAGTTGACGAAGTTCCGGATGCGGTGAAATTAGAAACCAGCTTCGGTTCGTACGTAACCAGTTACGAGGTTAAGAACAACGAGTTGTTGTTCAAGCGGCAACTACTACAGCGAGCTACGACAATTCCCGCATCGCAGTACAGTCAGGTGAAGAAGTTTTTCGAAGGAATTCGTACAGCCGAGCAGGCTCCGGTGGTGTTGGCTCGAAAATAGTTTAACCACCGATCAATCGTGCGATTGCAAACGCGGCTCCGGCTGCCAGGCTGCCAATGAGCGCTGTTTGCAACGAACTCCTCATCGGCCTGGTGCCTGTGAACCGGCCTTTCACAAAACCAAAAATCAACAACGCTATTAAGGTCAGTGTCACTGATAAGAGCAATGCCGATGAAGCCGTATGAAGGAAGATGTAGGGCGATAACGGAATTAGACCGCCCGCGATGTAAGCTCCGGCGATCGTGATCGCGCTGGTCAACGCTCGACGGGGATCCGGCTTTTCTAACCCGAGCTCAAAACGCATCATAAAATCGATCCAGTTCTTAGGTTGTCGTTTAAGAGCCTGCACTATGGGCCATGTCTCGTCTTCGCTTAGACCATACTGTTGAAAGACTTCCGCAACCTCTCTCATTTCCTCGTGCGGAATTTCAGCTACTTCCTTCTTTTCTCTCTCTCGTTCCTTAGCGTAGTGCTCTGCATCACTCTTCGCGGCCATGTATCCGCCGAGACCCATTGCGATGGAACCCGCAGCGATTTCGGCCAGGCCGGCTGTAACAATAATCCCCGTAGCCTGAATAGCGCCGGTTAAACCGGCCGCCAGTGCAAAGGGAACGGTTAGCCCATCAGCCATTCCGATCACAATATCCCGCACCACTTCACTCGACGTAAAATGCCGTTCTATGTGGGGAGTTTGAGGCATTTATTCTCCTTAACTAACTGGTCCAGTCGTTCTCTTTTAAAATTTCTCGAGCAGCATCAATACACCAATGACTACGAAAGCCATTGCCGCTACACGCTTCACCCATATGAGCGGGACATAATCACCGATAACGCTGCCAACCAAGACGCCGAGCGCAGAAACTGCCGCGAGCGCACACGAAGCGCCAATGAAGACGGCCCACGGTCGCTTGGTTTGAGCCGCCATGGTCATGGCCGCTAGTTGCGTCTTGTCTCCCATTTCCGCGAGGAAAATGATTCCGAACGTGGTGATTAGAACGCGAAGATCCATACTTACTCCGATCAATAGTGAACTTAACGGCGTGTTGAACTACATTCCCAGCACTAGACCAATCAGACATCTGAGCACGCCTGCGCCGAGAATGACCCAAAACGGATTTACTCTGAACCTCAACATTGCGAAGGCCGCCAATCCAAGGATCGTCAGCCCCACCCAGGTGTGAATTCCGGCCCTGCCAACACTCCATGCTGCGGCCACGAGCAGGCCAACTACTGCGGGTGTTACCCCGCGCAGGAACGATTGGACCTGCCGGTTGGAACGGAAGCGCCTTAATGAAGAGCCGGCAGCAATTGTCATCAAGAAGGCAGGTAGAAAGACGGCAATCGTTGAGACCAGCGCTCCTAAGGTACCGGCGACGCGATACCCGATAAAAGTAGCAGTAATCAGGACGGGACCGGGAGTCATCTGGCCCAAGGCTGTCGCATCAGCAAACTCTTGTTGCGTTAGCCAGTGATTGTTCCTGACGACTTCCGATTCAATTAGCGGAATCATCACAAAGCCACCACCAAAAGTAACGGCGCCCATGCGAAGGAAAACGGACGCAAGCGCAAGCAAGAGTGCGAGCTTCGCGAATACCGGCATCGCTACCAGCAAAGCGGATGAGGACCTCAGTCGAGTAGACGTCGAACTCTCTTCGTCCGTTAGCTCATTGGCGTGAGCATCATTTTGCTTTCGCACGCGCTCGTCAGCGAGTGCGCGAGTAAGGTAACCGCCAACAAAATTCTTGCTGCGTAATTCTTCCAGCCTGGCTCGTCTCCGTAATGCCAGGCGGCTAATCCGGCGCCATCTATGCCATTTTTTTTCGCCGAACGAGTCGATATAGATTCCAATCAGGCCTGCTGACAGGACAACTTCAATGATCGTTGCGCCAAACACAATGACCGCAACGGACGATAAGACTGCCACGTACCATTGCCATGGACGGTTGAGAGTACTCCGTCCGATTCGCCACGCCGAGACCAACACCACCGCCACTACGGCAGCGTTAAGACCGTGAAACAAACGATCGGTGTCAGGAAACGCGCGCAGGTGCCGGTAAAGAATTGCGAGGATGATCATCATGATCATCGAAGGAAGGATGAAGCCAACCAGAGCGACAGTTGCGCCTTGCCATCCGCGGAGTCGAAAGCCGATGTAAGTTGCAGCATTCCCGGCACTGGTTCCGGGCAGGCTCTGCGCGAGGGCAAAAGTTTCGGCAAACTCGTGATCGGTGAACCAGCGTCGCTGTCTCACTACCAGCGACCGAATCTGGGCGATGACTGCGAGTCCGCCTCCAAAACCGACAAGACCAATCTTAAGAAATGAAAGAAAGATTCCTCCAAGTGTTGGTAACTGTGAGATACGCTTGAGGCGCTTGGTGCCGTAACGAACTCGAGACCCTACTTTTCTACTTCGTTCCCTCGCATTGGCAAGTACATCCATGGCTAAAACTGTATTGAGTTCCTTCGCTTCGTATATCTAGTTTCACATCAAATGTACATTCCACGATAGAGTCGGTCAAAACGAGTCTGCTTTGGTCAGTGTCGTGAGATTCAGACTTTGTTTAGACCTGACCATGAGGACCTGGTTATTGTTCCTTTGACGGATGCAGGAAAAGACTTTCGCTTGAACCGAGTGTCAGAACTAATTAAGGCGCACGCTACTGTCCAGCAACCCGCTCGTGTAACTGCATACCAATACAAGGCTGCAAATTTTGGTACATCCGCACCAATCAAAGAGCTAGCGCAGCGGCAGGAGACAGTGGCGAATCCAGCTGCGGTTGAGATCAAGGACAAAGAAGAAGTAATCGAAGAGAAACGCGAAGCAAATTTGATCCCCGGTAAAACAATCCCTACGCAGATTTAACACTGACGGGGCAGCCTCCTGAGATGTCGCTACCGTCAACGTCGAGTTGATTTCACGTGCCTCGACCGGTGGTTGCGAATGTCGAGCCCAACGGGATGATCAGACTAAGTGAACCACTGGGACCTGGAGACAGTATTAATATTCGGTTCCTGTTGGGAATTGAGCAGACGGGCCAGTTCAAGTTTTATGTGAACGTCGAAGCGTTAATCGATACCACAACTCCACTCCGGCACTAGGCAGCTGTGGTGGGTCAGTACCGGCACGCGGTAGCGTCGGGTGAGTCTCCAGATATCGTCGAGCTGTAGGTGTTTCGAGACGCACCCGACGCTACCGCGTGCCGGTACTGACCACGACTGCCACGTGGACTTGCTTACCGCAGATCGTTAACGGGTGAGTCTCCAGATATCGTCGAGCTGTAGATGTCTCGAGACTCGGCCGACGCTACCGCGTGCCGGTACCGACCACGGCTGCCACCTGGACTTGCTTACCGCAGATCGGTAACGGGTGAGTCTCCAGATATTT
>DASROI010000239.1:0-6588 GCA_035646955.1 Pyrinomonadaceae bacterium | reverse complement strand
TCTCACATCTTTCCACTTCGGAAGCATGTCCTTGAACCATGAACGGCCTTCCTTCGCACGAAAGAGATAGACCAGATGGTAGAGGCCTACTGTGAGCATTATCACAGCGGCGATGCGGTGAGTGAGCCGACGCCAGTACTCCCCTGCAATGAGCAACCACGCAAACCAGGAGTCTGGATACTGAAGGGCAAAGCCACTCACCACTAATACAAGAAAGCTAGTCAACAGAAGCCAATGTTGCACTCTTTGATTTAGTGTCAGGCGAACAATTTGGCGGCTCTGACGTTTTCTGGCCACCACTTTTCGCCCCCAGACCAGACCATTGTGAACCGCCATACCGCCAATCACGAAAACAATAAGCGGAAGATAGATCCAACGTACCACCCTGGTTCCAACGATTCCGATGTCCGTCGTGTCGGCCTCAGATATCAATCCGGACGTTAGATGGATTTTGCCTTTCGTAAAGTTCGCGCCAGCACCGACATGGCACTGCCCGCACGTTTGCGCCAAATTGCCGGCACTGATCATTGATCTGGGATCTGTTGATGGCAGTATGTTGTGAACGCCATGACAACTCGAGCAATTAGCAACAACCCTGGAGCCCATCTGCGACGCCAAACCATGGTAACTGTCTTTGTAGCTCCTAACGCGTTCCCCAGCGACTCCAAATTCCTGAGTTAGAGTGACTCCTTCATGGCAGCGCGCGCACGTCTCGGTAGCGATAGCAACCGTTGGGCTTGATTGCTGCACAGGGGCCCGGATTTCGTGAATCCCGTGACAATCCGTACAGACAGGCGATCGCGAAACGCCGCGCACCACGGCCTGACCATGAACACTCTGTAAGAACTCTGCGGTTTCAGAACTATGGCACTTACCGCACGTAGCCGGGATGTTTATTTTGGCAATCGGCGATTGGGAATTGGAAGCAGGCAGGATGTCGTGGCTGTTATGACAATCAGTACACACAGCCGCACCCTTATTTCCCTGGGCGACAGCTTTTGCATGGACACTCTCTTGATAAGAAAGAAATGGACGATTACTTATCCCGCTTCCCTGCATGATCGATTTGTCACCATGGCAGCGTCCGCATGTTTCGGCAATGTTGGACCGATTAATAGTGGATCTCGGATCGGACGCGGGTAGAACTGTCGAGAGATCTCCATTTCGCGTGTGGCAATTGAGGCAGGACGCAGCCTTCGAACCGTTTTGGATTGCCTGGGCGTGATAACCGTGATCATAGGCTGTATGTATGTTCGCGTGAAACTTGGCACCGGCCAGGTAAGGTAAGGTCTTGCCAGGTGCGTGACAGCCCTGGCACTCCAGTGTTGGTGAAACGGGTTGCGCAGACGGCGTCGGCGTCGCTTGCTGCGGCGCACTTTGGGCTGATGCTGGATGTATGGTGAAGCCTATGCCGGCTATCAACAACGGCAGAGTGATGCAAACTCCAACGAGTAAACAACGCTTCATAAGATCACACACGCACACCTCCTGTGCTCCTCAAGTGCACAAGAGGTGCTCTATCCATCTCTATTTTCTAAGCGTGAGCTTCAGCTAAAAAAGCGTTGCTGAGCGTTTATACCGCATAGAAGTCTACGCGTATCTATTTTTTCACCGACTTCATATGAGCAACCAAGGCCTTGGCCTGGTCCTCGGTAATGCCTTTTTCACCGTAGCCTGGCATGTTGGGAGGCTTCTCTCCCTTCTTCCCTTTGAGAACTATCTGAACGAGGTCAGCATCGGCAAGCGTGGCATCGAATTTCTTTTCTGCCGCTGCTCCATGACAGGCCACGCACTTCGATTTGTAAGTAGCTGCTGCATCAAACTGCTCCTGATTTGAAGCCCGTGCTGCTCTTGAAACGAGTGTAAACCCAGCCAGAAACATGGCCACCGCAGTGACGAGGCCCATCATCTTTAGCATTTTCATCAGTGCAACCCTCTCTTTTCCTACGCGGCAATAATCCGGCCGCAATTTACTTCTGAAATTTTGCAATGTCCGTGCCGTGGGGGATTACGCGACTTTCCCGATCTCATATGGTCGAAACTGTGTTTTTTTCCCCATTCCAAGGAAACTTTCCCAAGCTCTGGATCGTGCACGCCGTAGTTACGCCGCCGCTGTCTTCTTATGGCAAGCGACACACTTCTTTGAAGTCGGCGCGGTCGTCGTTTCTTTGGTTTTGGCAATCTCGTCGTGACAACTGCCGCACCTGCGATGAAAGGCCTGTTGGTTATTCAGGGTGACCGGTTCAGCGCTCCCCTCTAATTTTATTTGCGGAATTTCCGGCAGCAGCTTTGGTTTTGTCTCCGTGCGCGAGTGGCAATCTGTACAAATATCGACCGGGGGAGCACTCGGATCCTTCTCAAAGAGATCGGCAGTCAACGTTGTTGTCCGATCAGCAGGCCACGCTGTCTTGTGTGGCGGATGCTTCAGTACTTCCGCGACCGGCTGAGCGGTGTGATGGCAGTCAGTGCAAGCCGCCTGTTTTCCATCAACCCCACGATTCTTTGTTGTGTGATCCAGGTGATTGAACTTTACTGTGCCAAGCTTGGCTTCCTTCGCAAGCGTGTACACATCTTGCGGTTTCTTTCCGTCCTGGGCGGCGGCGTCAAAGTTAGCCGCAACCAGGCTACCAGCCAACAAAGAAACGGCAAATAGCGGCACAGCCAAAGGAGTGAGTGTTTTCATGATTACCTCCTAAACAAAAGATCGTTACTAGTGTAGTCAAAAACGCCAGGTATTTCCGGTGTGGCAACGCTTACACACTGAAAAATCATCGCCACCAAAAGCACGCTTTCCGTTGTGACACGTCATGCAACTTTGCTCTACTCCGGTTGCGTGATGATTGAGCGGTTGCGGCGCAGTGACTTGTCGGCGCTGTGGCATGCCCGCTCGAACCTGATGGCACTCGTTGCAGTCCTCTTTTTGATGCTTCGCGTGACTAAAACCGACTCGAAAAGCTTGCGCAAAAGTAGATGTGCGTGAGTAGCTGCCCAGTTGATGACAAGTGCCGCAGCTGGAAATATCTCGACCCTGTGATTGAGCGCGCGAAGAATGACAGCGATAACAGGTCGAATGCGCGTTGAAGCCCGCGGGTATGCTCATCGCCTTGCCGGCTGATATAGGACGATGACAAGTCTCGCATTTGACGCTTCCCATTTTGAGATGGAGCGAATGGTCGAACTTCATTTTAAAGCTAGACAAACGCGGAAAAGCTTTTAATGCCCCAGATTTTACGTCTGTATGACAAATGGTGCATATCGGACTGTCATTATTTGAAAATTGTTGGGCATGGCAGCCTGCGCAAGGCAAATGACCATTACTACCAGGAAGCTTTGGCACAGCCGAATTCGACTCACGACGATGACACAGGAGACATGGGAGCCGGGAATGGTTTCGACTACTGTGTTGGAACTTGGAGTAGTCAAGGCCCTCCGGAAACTGCATCTGACTCTGCGCCTCATTTGTGAGTTCCGTAAATGAAGATGGCTTTGCGGCTCGGGACAACAGAGTGAAAAAGCTGGCAATGGCAAACATCAGTAGTACCAGCGCTAGTCCGAAACGAGCTGATACTCGCCTTCCGCTTGCTGGTCTCTTCTGATTGTTTAAATGGTGCTTCAATATGTTGTCCAACTACATAAATACGAAACTCAGCCAGCCCTTCTCGACCAGCTTGCCAGAACTACTCGTCTCATAAAATGATTCAGCCCGACTTTTGGCTTCGACACCGGAATTGCCCCGGAATGTGTCTCAGGAATTGGTTCCTTACCAAAAGTGATATGACACTTGGTACAAACAAACGTCGGGTTCTTTTTCCTCTGGTCAATTTCAAAATTCAAAATTCCGCCATCATCAAGTGTGGCCGTGATGTGACATCCATCGGCGCCACCACATGATTTCACAGGTACCTTCAGGGTCTTTGAATCCACCGTATTAAAATTTGGATTAGCGGCGTTGTGGCACATCAGACAGCTTAAGTCTGGATGCTCACCTCCTTCGTGCCTAAACCCTCCCGATGAGATCCGTCGCGACCATCGGTTCAGCATCAACTGATCAGTGATGCCCATCTCAGCTGCCAGCTTGTCATCGAAATCGACTGCTAATTTATTTTCAGTAGTTATTAGCTTATGACAAACATTGCAGTCCTTTGGTTCAGGCGCAACGCCCGAATCGGCGTTGTGGCAACTAAAGCAAACCGTATGACTGTTGGGGATGGTCTTGAAGGTACCTTTTTTCAGCCAGAAATTGTCACCCAGGTTCTTCGGCGGTTTTGTCACATATTCTTCGCTGGAATTCCCCTGTGGTTGATAAGTGGAATGGCATACGGGACAACTGGCAGGCGGTTTCTCCTTCTTTGTTTCCTGCAGCGACGCAGTTACAAACAAAGCGTGTTTTCTCTTGTATGTGGGCTCGCCTAATTGGCCCACCACATCGATGTGCTTGTCGTGTGGAAAACCAACAACGAACTCCGAAACAAACTCACGTCTTTTGAGCTTAGGGTCCGTCAAATCACCGAGGCTCGGAAAAAGCCAACGTGCCGTATCGCGGGGAGTCACGGCAATATGACAGTTTGAGCAAATCGCGGGTGCAGGTCGTTGACGCATGAAGAATTGTTCACGGTGACAATTCAAACAGGAAGCGTGCTCGGGAAAATCAGCAACGTCGGGAAAGGCTGCGTCGCCAGTGCGGACGGTCTTCCAGTTCTTCGAAGGCACTTTATGACATGAGTTACAAGCGAGCTTTTGCGAAATGAAGTGGGTTTGGTGGGAGAACTTTGTGTAATCGACCGCAGGTTTTTTGGGGGTTGCTTTCTTTTGTGACGGCCGAGCAGACTGCCGGCGCTGCGGTGGGCCGCTATTGGATGGTGTTGCCCATACTAGACAGGACCACGAGAATATACCCACAAGGAGCATCAAGATACGGAACAATTCTCTGGAGTGAACAATCATTGAGCTCATGTTTGTCAGGGCCGGCGTGCGACGCGATATCTCAGCTCCAGTGAATTCCGAAGGACCTGTCGTTCCGCGTTAACGCTTTGCGCACGAACATGCCCCAGGAAATCAGATAGCGCTTTACTAGAGATTAAATTCGCAAAGGATACTTGAGAATACTTTCTAGTAATATTATTTTCCTATTCTGTCGCAGACTGCCGACTTTCGATTTGCCGAATCTTAAAGTAAACGAGCAACGCCAAGAATAAAATGAATACCAGCGACACGGCGAGCCCGGCGCGCCTGAACCTCCGTTCCGCCAGTGCGTCTAAACCGGCTTGATAACCCTTGCTTGAGACCTCAAGTCCTGGCCCAATGATTTTTTCAACCTCACCTGGGGAAGACGAATGAATCATCACGCGCGCATGGGTCAAAGCGTCGGTTGCGTTTTTTAGTTCAAACTTGGGTTTGCTTACCTCCATTCCCGCGCGTTCGGCTCGATTAAGAATTGAAGTCGATTTGTCGATGCTTGCGATCAGGTCGTTGATACGCGACCGCATCATTCCGGCCGCGATAAAGCCCTTGTCACCCGTGTGATGGCACCCAGTGCAAAGCGTTCCTTGCTCAGTTCCAATCAACTGATCGCTTGGCTTCGCAATGGCGTGATTGCTGTGACATGTGACGCATTCGGCAAGCTGCTTCTGGTCAAATGCAGCCTTATGTGGACTCGTTTGAAATAATTCCGCCTGCCGTGCATGACATTGACCGCAGACGTTCGCAACCGAAGCGATCCCGGGAGGTGTCGCTCCATGATTGCCATGACAATCGTTACAAGTAGGCGCCGATAGATCCTGTTTCTCGTTGAGCGCTTGTGCGTGAACGCTCGACTTATATTTTTCAAACTGGTCCGTCGGGATTCCGAAACTGCGCATAAGGTTCGCATCGGCATGACAACCGGCGCAAGTTTGCGCAACGTTCAGTGGATATACTGTTGACAGCGGATCGTTCACAGCGCGGATCCCATGAACGCTGTGACAACTAACACACGTCGCCACGCGTTCTTCCCCCGCCTTCAGCAACTTCCCGTGCACACTGGTGTAATACTCGCGCTCCTGATCGACCCTTAAGCTCGGATTGAATCTCTTCATGAGATTCGCGTCGCTGTGGCACTTTCCGCAGTACGCGGGGATATCGAGCGTCTTTGGCTTTCCGAGATAACCTTTCCGAGGATCTTTTGCACCTTCCTTGCTGTCGTCATTGGGATCGCCGCCATGACAATCATTACAAGACAGTCCTCGCGAACCATGGATGTCATTGTCGAAAAGTTTGGCCGGCGTGCTGAGTCGCGGATCGTCCAACCGTCGATGGCACTCAATGCAAGAGCTCTTTTTCTGCGCCTCAGCCACCGTGAAGAGCGCCAATACCGCAATTAACAAAAACAATAGTCGGGGTAGCGCGCCAAGTCGGTTTGACCACGACAGCCAAAACGACTTCATGGACCACCTATCGCCCCTGCAGTAAGATCTACGTGCCTGGCGTTTCATAACCATTCACAAAGCAACCGCTCCCGGATCACTCCAAATCGTCACGTCACGTATCCGACTATTGTCATCACAACGATGTAAAGAAGCGCTACAACACCCAAAAGGTTGAAGACCATCC
>DASROI010000238.1:0-23643 GCA_035646955.1 Pyrinomonadaceae bacterium | reverse complement strand
GTGCTAACTATGTATCAGGTGAGGGGATTGTGGCAAGGCTTTGCACAAAAAGTACATGCCAACAGTACAGTACCGCGAGCGAAGCGCGGCGGTGGCACACTCAACGAACCAACCATCAGATTTTAGGCTTAATGTCGAGTGTGCCACCGCCGCGCTTCGCTCGCGGTACTGTACTGATCGCTCGACACTCACCAAGATTAGAGTTTTAGTGCAAAGCCGGGTCGAAGCTGACAGCAGAATAATAAAGGAGTGAAGATGAAGATTCTATTAGCAGTCGATGGCTCAGCTTGCAGCGATTCTGCAGTGGAGGAAGTCGCAAAACGCCCGTGGCCACCTGCAAGTGAGGTCAAGGTCATTACTGCAGCTGAAATTCCCATTCCGATTGGGATGGAACCGTGGGCGGTCTCGCCTGATTACTTTGAGGAGCTGGAAAAAACAGTTCGTAAAGCATCACAGGACATCGTTGATAGCGTTGTCGATAAACTAAAAAAATTCGCAGGTGAAGAGTTGAAGATCAGCAGCGAAATCATTCAAGGACCAGCACGACAGTCGATTGTAGAAATGGCAGAAAGCTGGGGCGCCGATCTGGTCGTCATGGGTTCACGTGGGCTAGGCGCGTGGAGCCGCCTACTGCTTGGTTCGGTTTCCAGTGCCGTGGTCCACCATGCGAAATGTTCCGTCGAAATCGTGAGGACGCCAGAAACGCAGAAGCCTGACAAATAGCAGAGACTCATTCTGCATCATCACTTTTGAATAGATGGAGCAACCCGTCATGAGTACCCTCGATTTCGGTGTCCTCGTAGGTCGTCATCGCAAATACTTTCAAACTGGCATCACCCGCTCGATCGAATGGCGCCAAAGCCAGTTAACTGCATTGCGGACGATGATGAAGGACCATGCAGAGGACTTCTACGCCGCGTTATGGGATGACCTTCGTCGCAACCGCGCCGACGCGGATTGGACCGATGTTAAATACATCACGAGTGAGGTTGATCACGTGCTGTCCAATTTGCGTCAGTGGATGTGCGCGTCGACGATAACCACGCCACTCGTGTTGACACCAGCACACAGTTACGTGCGGTTTGACCCTCTGGGAGTCAGTCTTATCATTGGCACATGGAACTATCCGGTGATGCTGACATTGTCGCCGCTCATCGGCGCTATTTCGGGTGGAAACGTTGCTGTGATCAAACCGTCGGAAGTAGTCCCGATGACGGCCAAACTCATTGCACAACTTCTTCCAGCATACCTGGACCCCGACGCGTTTTCCGTCGTCTTAGGTGCGGAGGCTGAAACTTCAGCTCTGCTTGAAGAACACTGGGACCACATATTTTTCACAGGCGGGGCATCAACCGCCAAGATTGTGATGACCGCCGCCGCGAAGAGATTAACACCCGTGATGCTGGAGCTTGGTGGGAAGAATCCGGCCATCGTTCATTCCTCCGCAGACTTGCGAGTCGCTTCTCGTCGGATCACTCAAGGTCGTTTTGGAAACGCTGGTCAAACGTGTACCGCGCCAGACTATTTACTCGTTTTCAAGGATGTGGTCAGGCCTTTTCTGGAACACGTTAAGAAGACGCTAATCGAGTTTTACGGTGAGGATCCTCAAGAGAGTCCGGACTATGGTCGAATAGTCAACGTTCATCATTTTAATCGACTGGTAAACCTGCTTTCAGGTGAAACGATCTACCACGGTGGTCAACACGATCGATTTGATCGATTTATCGCGCCGACAGTGTTGGTAAACGTGTTACCTGGCTCGCCGGTGATGCAGGAAGAAATCTTCGGCCCGATCCTGCCGGTGCTGGAGGTTAATAGCGTCGAAGAGGTCATCGATTTTGTAAACGCCCGGCCCAGTCCGCTTGGTCTATATATCTTCGCTGAGGATCCAATCGTGACGGAGCAGATACTCGACTTAACGACGTCGGGTGATGCAGCGGTTAACGACTGCGCTGTGCAACCGCTGGTCCATGAGTTGCCATTCGGGGGCGTCGGCGAGTCGGGCATGGGCAAGTATCACGGAGAGTGGGGATTTCGTGCTTTTACAAACGCTCGAGGTGTTCTGAACCACAGCACCCGGTTAGACGTCGGTATTCGCTATCCACCCTATGCCCGCCATAAGAGGTTGCGCGAAATCACTGTACCATCGTAATCAGATGGTTCCGAAGACTGGAAAGAGATCATGAAAGAACATATGAAGCTTTTGATTGGTTATGACGGTTCGCCCTGCGCCGATGCTGCGCTTGACGATCTGCGGCGTGCGGGTTTGCCGCGCGAGGCTCAAGCAATCGTTCTTAGCGTCTTCGAGCAGTGGTTGCCCCACGTCGTAACCAATAACACTGCTCAGTTATCTCCTGGCAATTCTGTTAGTGCCTCCTCTCCGGTTCCTGGGTTCGGTGCCACTGGTGCTGAGCCAGTCACAGAGACCCGCGCACTTGCCGTCGAGGCGACGAGGAGATTGCAAGCGCACTTTCCCGCTTGGCAGATTAAAGCCGAAGAAGCAACCGGTTCACCTGCGACAGAGATTCTCAAGAAGGCGAGTGAATGGCTTCCAGATGTCATTGCTGTTGGATCTCAAGGCCGCTCGGGACTTGGCCGATTTCTCCTCGGCAGCGTCTCGCAGAAGGTTGCAAATGAGGCGAAATGTTCTGTGCGAGTAGCTCGTGGAACCGCATGGAAAGAAGGTGCGCCAGTAAGAATTCTCATTGCATTAGACGGCTCACCAGGATCAGAAGCCGCTATCGCGGCGGTGCGGATGCGTATGTGGCCTTTTGAAACTGAGGTACGGCTCACCACGATCATCGATCGACCGAGTGCGCGAATTGTGGGTCCGTTAATGTTGCCAAGAAACGATACCGGGAGCGCGGCTCACCATAAGTGGGTGCAGAAATTCGTAGACGCAGCGGCGAAGACGTTGCACGGGGCAGGATTAATCGTGTCGTCAAAAATCGAAGAGGGTGATCCTAAAGGTCTAATCATAGCGAACGCGGAAGAGTGGGGAGCGGAGTGTATTTTTATGGGCGCTTCCTGTGCAGGTACTTCCTTTGAAAAATTCCTCCTTGGCAGTGTCGCTACTGCGGTGGTCTCGCGCGCCCATTGTTCAGTGGAGATCGTGCGCGCATGTATGGGGGCCAATGTTTGAACCACGCATCAGCGCGCGGTTGATTTTGAATGGGCAATATTTTTTCGGCGGCGACAAATGTTCATGTTCGATCGCTTGGCACAACTCATTAGCAACAGAAGAGATTTGGAGACGGCCTTTGATGAGGCGCCGGTCGCCGGTGAACTCTATAGCCTTGAACATCTGGAACACTATGCGCAGGTGCTGGCAGCGACACATAAAGAGTGTTCTAGTTTGTCCCACGGCCGCAATCTGTTGCTGCGGTTGAGGGACAATGAGAGAGTTCTCATTGATGCCTACAAGAGACTATCCGAAACTATTCGGCGCGAGCGCACTGTTTCGCCTGCGGCAGAGTGGCTGGTCGACAACTTCCATATAGTTGAAGAACAATTAAGAGAAATCAGGGAGGATTTACCTGTAAGTTACTACGCTGAGCTTCCCAAGCTGAGTGATGGCGAACTGAAGGGCTACCCGCGAATATATGCCGTTGCGCTCGAAATAGTTTCTCACACGGACTGTAGGTTGGAAGTTGACGTACTGAAGCATTTCATTCGTGCGTATCAGGTTGAAACCCCACTTTCGATAGGCGAGTTGTGGGCTGTTGCTATTACCCTTCGGCTCGCATTGGTTGAAAACCTGCGGCGGCTCGCGGCACGCATGGTTGTGGCTCGACAGCGTCGTGCGGAAGCGAACGCGCTCTCCGATGAATTGCTTAAACATAGTCGCCTGCCACCGGACCAACTGATCTCGTTGGTAAAGAAACGATCTGGACATGCATTTGATCCTGCTTTTGTTGTGCAGTTCTCGCAACGCCTGCACGACCAGGACCAGTCTGTATCGGCAGTCCTCACCTGGCTGAACTCTCAGCTTAAACTCAAAGGACAAGGCCCGGAACAGATGGTCCAATCTGAGTTTCGAAGACAGGCTTCTAGTCAGGTAACTGTTGCAAACATCATCACCAGCATGCGACTGCTCTCAACCCTCGACTGGCGAGAGTTTTTTGAAAGTACGAGCTTAATTGATTCGCTTCTGGAAACAGATCCTGCACAAGCCTACCACCGAATGGACTTCACAACTCGCGACCAATACAGGCATGTCGTCGAGCGGCTCGCCAAGCGCACTCGGGTTTCTGAATCAGAGGTCGGGCGACGCGCACTGGAATTGGCCTGGGGTGCAAATCAACCAAACAAGAGAAGGGAAGCCGAGTCACACGTTGGATATTACCTGATCGACAAGGGTGTGACACAACTGGAAGAGAAGCTTGCCTTCCGAACAACCAGTATCGAACAAGTCGAACGTCTCCTTAAACGTCACGCGACGATGAGCTACTTGGGATCAATCGCCTTTGTGATCTTATTAATCGTCGCAGTGCTTGCATCGAATGCTGCGTTAGCTGGTGCCAATGTATGGATAGTAACCAGCCTGGTTCTTTTGTCGCTGTTGCCGGCCAGCGAATTAGCGACAAGCTTTATCAATTGGGTGGTGACTATATGCGTGAGACCGCGGCCGCTGCCCAAGCTTGATACCTTTTCAGGAATTTCCGAGCACGATCAGACGTTCGTGGTTATTCCCGCGATGCTAAATGATGGAGAGTGTGTCAGTGAACTGCTTGGCAAGTTGGAGGTCCACTATCTAGCTAATCAGGACGAACACATCTTTTTTGCGCTGCTCACAGATTTCGTCGATGCGCCGCGCGAAAATATGCCTGAAGATGGACCACTGTTGGAGGCAGTCCGTTCCGGAATAGCTGACCTTAACGCTCGCTATCCGATAAAGGGCCAATCAACTCGCTTTCACCTATTTCATCGTGGGCGTCAGTGGAATCAGGCCGAGGGACGCTGGATCGCATGGGAGAGAAAGCGGGGCAAACTTCGCGAGTTTAATCAGCTCATGCGCGGCGCAAGCAATACAAGTTTTATTGTTGTTACCGCGGACACACATTTGTTATCTCGGATACATTACGTCATCACGCTCGACTGTGATACCCAACTCCCTCACGGTACTGCGAGACGCTTGATCGGTACCATCTCGCATCCTCTGAACCGTCCTTATTACGATGATGAGGCCGGTCGCGTCACTCGAGGTTACGGAATTCTTCAACCGCGAATAAGTGTATCCCTCGTCAGTTCATCTCGATCACTTTTCTCAAAATTATTCTCTGGAAATACCGGCGTCGATCCCTATACAACCGCGGTTTCGGATGTCTATCAGGACCTTTTCGGAGAAGGGAGTTACACGGGAAAAGGGATCTATGATGTGGACGCATTCGAAGCCGCACTTCATGGACGCGTCCCTGATAACGCCTTGCTGAGCCACGATCTCTTTGAAGGGTTATACGCTCGCGCTGCGCTAACGACAGAGATCGAACTCTTCGACGACTATCCCGAGCGCTATGATACGTATGCCCGCAGGCAACATCGCTGGACCCGTGGAGATTGGCAGGTCGCACCGTGGGTCATGCACTCTGTACCCGCTGCGGGTGACCGGTGTCTTGTAAATTCGCTCCCGCTGATCTCACGCTGGAAGATAGTGGACAATTTGCGACGAAGCCTGGTTGCGCCCGGTGTAATGCTCTGGCTAATAGCAGCTTGGACGATATTCCCAGGCTCTCAGCTCTTCTATACACTTTTTATACTGCTGATTCTTTCCTTTCCGGTCTACGCACATGTAACGAGAGAACTACTGATCAATCGGGGCGGTGCTTCATGGACCAGCCACCTGCGCAGCATGTGGGGTGACGTACGAACCAACACTTTGCAGGTCCTGTTGAACATCACCTTTACTGCCCACCATGCTTACCTAATGTGTGATGCCATTGTTCGAACCTTGCATCGAAAACTGATCTCGAAAAAGCGTTTACTGGAGTGGGTTACAGCTCATCAGTGCGCCTGCACTGCTGATCGGAAGATGTTTCTCCGCCTGATGTGGCCCGTTTTGGTTATTGCACCACTGATAGCAACGCTAATTGCTCTTGCAAACATTGATTCTATCTATCTCGCAACTCCGTTTCTGATCGCCTGGACTCTTTCTCCCTTCATCGCCTATCGCATAAGTCAACCGGTTTCAATTGAACCGAAGCCCCTGAAAATCGGGGATAGCAAGATCGCGCGGAGTGTTGCTCGACGCACGTGGCGATTCTTTGAGACGGTTATTAGCGAGGAAGATCATTGGCTGCCGCCCGACAATTACCAGGAAGACCCACACCCGGTTGTCGCGCATCGTACGTCGCCTACAAATATTGGCCTCCTTCTGCTATCGACGATTGCGGCGCATGACTTTGGATATACGGGTTCGCTCGAACTAATGGAGCGGCTGGAACTGACTTTTACCACTTTGGAAAAGCTACCGAGATATCGCGGGCATTTTTTCAATTGGTACGACACTCACACGCTCGAGCCATTGACACCGAAATATGTTTCCACTGTTGATAGCGGGAATCTGACAGGACACCTCATTTCGATTAAACAAGCTTGCTTGCAGTTACCGCAACGTCCGCTGTTTGACGCGCGGGTCACTGCGGGCCTTTCTGACACTATGACTCTGATTTCGCAGGAACTGGATCGTCTTGTGACTAGTGAACGTCATACCCGGATCACAATCAACCCGCTCCGACAGGAAGTCAGTGAATGTGTTGAGCTCGTAACGCATGAGTCCCCAGAAGACCTCATTGGTTGGTCGAAGTTTCTCACTGAACTTACAAACCGCACGGCAACGATTCAGAACAGTATCAATGCGTTGGTTCAGGTATACGGCGCGGAAAATTTCGCCGAATTGTGTTTTTGGATTGGCGCCTTTAAACACCAGATCGAAGCCCTTACCCGCGACCTGCACACCGTCACTCCCTGGGTGAATATGTTGGTCACAGTTGCTCCAACCCTGGTGGACCATTCTCCAGATGATTTTTCGAGCCGCTGGCAAAAGATCTGTGCTGAACTGAATCTCTTGCCAGTACCTTCCGATATCTCCGGACGCTCCGATCAGATCCTGGTGCAGCTTGCGGCTCTGCGCAACGCACTTGAGAAAGATAGTTCACCCCAATTCGATCATAGGCAATTGGTCGAGTATGTGGATGCGCTCACTACTGCGCTCAAAAGAGCAGTCGAGGCCAACAACAGTTTACGTGCGCGGGCAAGCAGTCTTTCTCACCTGTGTGAGCGTCTTGTTGATGAAGTTGATTTCGGTTTCCTCTTCGATGACCAACTCAAAGTTCTCACGGTGGGTTATAACGTGAGTGAGAACCGTCGTGACGAGTCATTCTATGACCTATTAGCTTCAGAGGCTCGGTTGGCGAGCTTCATGGCTATCGTCACCGGTGATGTTCCTCAGGAACATTGGTTTCGTCTTGGACGCAAACTCACTTCCGTTGACGGAAGACAGGCTCTTATTTCCTGGTCCGGAACGATGTTTGAGTACTTGATGCCGCTTTTGGTCATGCGCAATTACCGCAAGACACTCCTGAGTGAAACTTATCGGGCTGTAATTGCCCGTCAGATTGCCTACGGCGACGAACACTCTGTTCCCTGGGGAGTTTCGGAGTGCGCCTACAACTCACGTGACCTGGCTCTTACGTATCAGTACGCCCCTTTCGGAGTACCGGGCTTGGGATTCAAGCGCGGCCTCAGCGAGAACCTTGTAGTGGCGCCTTACGCTACGCTGTTGGCCGCGATGCTCGAACCACAAGAAGGCGTTCAGAATGTGGTTCGGCTCGCGCAGGAAGGCGCACTTGCAGGCTTTGGTTTTTACGAAGCGCTCGACTACACACCTGAGCGGTTGCCGCCAAACAAAAACGTGGTGATGATTCGAACTTTCATGACCCATCATCAGGGAATGAGCCTAGTGGCGCTGGACAATTTGATTAACGACTCTGTTATGCAGAACCGTTTTCACTCAGACGCGCTGGTCCAGGCTAATGAATTGTTACTTCAGGAGCGGGTTCCTCGTGGAGTGCCTCTGGTCCATCCCCGCTCAGAAGAGGCGCTATCAAGTAAGCCGGTCCATGAGATTCCGGCAGTTACGACGCGCCGGTACAGTACGGCGGACCAACCATCTCCACGCGTTCAGTTACTCTCCAATGGCACGTTTTCCGTAATGGTCACTTCGGCCGGCGCAGGTTATTCCTGGTATGGCCCATTCGCCGTGACTCGTTGGCGTGAAGATGCGACTCGTGACAACTGGGGAAGCTTCTTGTACTTGCGCGATATAGGCAGTGGTGCAGTCTGGTCGGCTGGTTATCAGCCAACCGTCAGGGAGCCGCAGTTTTACGACGTTTCGTTCTCTGAACACAAAGTTGATATTCAGCGGGCCGATGTCGGAATACTGACCCATACCGAGATTTTCATTTCGGGTGAAGATAACGCTGAGCTGCGTGGTGTTTCCATCACAAATCAGTCCTCACGGATTCGTGAGATAGAAGTAACGAGTTATGCGGAGGTGGTCCTCGCCCCACTTCATACTGACTCGGGACATCCGGCCTTCAGCAACTTGTTTGTCGAGACTGAGTTCATTCGCGTAGCCAACGCCATCATGGCGCACCGGCGACACCGGTCTGATGACGAGAAAGACCTTTGGGCCGTTCATACTGTGGTTACCGAAGGAGACGTAATTGCAGGTCTTCAGTATGAGACTGATCGGAGCCGTTTCGTGGGTCGTGGGCACAGCGTTGCAGAACCTTCGGCACTCAAGATGGACCACTCACTGTCCTGTTCTTCCGGTCCCGTACTGGATCCCATCTTTAGCTTACGTCGACGCGTGCGAATAAACCCAAATGAAACCGCGCACCTGTATTTCGCTACTGCTGTGGCGCATTCGCGCGAGGAGGCGCTGGAGCTGGCTGACAAATATCACGATGCCGGAACTTTCGAGCGGGAAGCGAGGCTGGCATGGATGCGAACGCGAGTTGAAATGCGTCACCTCGAGGTCGATTTGGAAGAAGCCGAGCTTTTCCAGCGACTTGCAGGGTTTATATTTTACCTGGATCCGAGCCTGCGACCGCGTTCAGACTTGTTGGCTCTCAATAGCAAGACAAAAGCGGATTTGTGGCCGTATGGGATAAGCGGTGACTTGCCCCTTATCCTCCTACGCATTGGTGATGAGCGTGGTCTCAGCGTAGTAAACAAAGTCTTACGAGGGCATGCGTATCTTCGTTCGAAGGGACTTTCAATAGATCTGGTAATACTCAACGATCATCCCACGAGCTATTTCCAAACTTTGCACGATGCACTGCTCGACCTTGTAAGAAAGAGCGGTGAGCAAAATTGGATTGATAAGCGGGGTGGTGTGTTTCTTCGACGCAGTGACATCATGCCTGACGCTGATCGAATTCTCCTCCAAACGGTGGCTCGACTCTGCATTGTAACTGAGAGAGGCTCCTTAGAAGAGCAGTTATCCCGACAGATGAGTGATCCTGAACTGCCCGCACCTTTTATACCAACGCGACCGTCTTATTTTGAATTAGAAGAAGGTACACCTGCCGAGGATCTAACCTTCTTCAACGGCTTGGGGGGCTTTACTAAAGACGGCTGCGAGTACGTGACGATTCTCAGTGAAGGGGAATGGACGCCCGCCCCATGGCTGAACGTTATTGCAAGTCCAGTAGATTTTGGATTTCAAATCTCTGAAACAGGTTCCGGTTGCACCTGGTCGATTAATAGTCATGAAAATCGGTTGACACCATGGTCCAATGACGCAGTTTCTGACGTTCCTGGGGAGGTAATCTACCTCCGCGACGAAGATACCGGCTCTATTTGGACACCCACACCTTTGCCAATCCGCGAGGCGAATCCTTACCTCATTCGACACGGGCAGGGATACACCTCGTTCGAGCACACGAGCCAGGGAATTGAGCAAGAGCTTTTGATGTTCGCGCCAGTAGACGCACCTGTAAAGATTGCGCGACTAACCTTGCACAACAAAACCGATCAAAATCGGCATTTATCAATAACAAGTTACAACGAACTGGTATTGGGTACTCAGCGAAGTCTTTCGGCCCCGTTTATTATTACCGAGTTGGACCAAGCGACGGGCGCGATCTTAGCAACCAATCCTTACAACGATGAATTTGCTCACCGTGTAACATTTGTTGCGCTGAATGAATCTGATTACTCGTTCACTTGCGACCGTAAGGAGTTTCTTGGCCGTAATGGATCACCAGCACGACCTGCCGCTCTTCGTCGCTCCGGACTTTCAGGTGCCATTGGTCCGGGGTTCGACCCTTGCATTGCATTGCAGACCAAATTGGAACTCGGCCCCGGGGAACAACGAGAAATCGTGGTGCTGCTTGGTCAAGCTGACAATGTGGCTGAGTCTCGTCTCGTCGTTAGTCGATTCCGACAAATTGCCGCTGTCACAGAAGCATTCGAGAAAGTTAAACATTACTGGACCGAGATATTGGGGGCAGTTGAAGTGCGCACACCTGACGCGGCGATGGACATCATGATGAACCGGTGGTTGCTGTACCAGGTATTGTCCTGTCGCATCCGGGCACGTTCAGCCTTTTACCAGGCCGGTGGTGCTTATGGTTTCCGCGATCAATTGCAGGATGTGATGGCGCTGGTATATGCAAAGCCGGAGATAACTCGTGAACATATTCTTCGAGCGGCGGGTCGCCAGTTCCCGGAAGGCGACGTGCAACACTGGTGGCATCCACCCACGGGACGTGGTGTTCGTACACGTTTTTCTGACGACGCCCTCTGGCTACCGTACGTTACAAGTTTCTACGTTAGAGTCACTGGTGATCGCACCGTACTAGGCGAGGAAATTCCGTTCATTGAGGCGCCTATGCTCGCACGAGATGAAAAGGAAAGGTACAGTCAGCCTTCTCTCTCAACCAGATCGGCGACATTATTTGAGCATTGTGCGTTAGCGCTTGATCGAAGCCTGACCGTAGGCAGTCACGGCCTTCCTCTGATTGGCGATGGTGATTGGAATGATGCGATGAATCGCATCGGATGTAGGGGGAAGGGTGAAAGCGTGTGGCTGGGCTGGTTTTTGTTTAAGACGCTTCAGGAGTTCGTCGAGTTTTGTGAAATGCGGGATGAGAGCGAGAGGGCTCGGCACTACCGCCAACATATGATTACGTTGAAAAGCGCATTGGAGCGCGAGGGGTGGGACGGCAGTTGGTACATTCGGGCGTTTTTTGACGACGGCACTCCGATAGGATCCGCGAGCAACGATGAGTGCCGTATCGACTCGATCGCACAATCGTGGGGAGTCATCTCAGGCGCTGCAGACGCGCAATGTGCAGAGCGTGCAATGGCGGCCGTCGACGAACATCTCATTCTTCGTGAGGAAGGATTGGCGCTCCTACTAGGTCCTCCATTTGACAAGAGCGAGGTTGAGCCAGGTTACATAAAAGCGTATCCGCCAGGCGTGCGTGAAAATGGAGGGCAGTATACTCACGCCGCGATTTGGACGCTTATAGCTGTTGCGATGCTTGGCGATGGTGACCGCGCAGGGTCCTTGTTCGCACTTTTGAATCCCATCAATCATGCTTCCACGCGTGCGGCGTTGCAACGATACAAAGTTGAGCCGTACGTTGTCGCCGCCGACACTTATGCCGCGGCCGGTCTTACTGGACGCGGCGGCTGGACGTGGTATACGGGCGCGGCAGGTTGGATGTATCGAGCCGGGCTAGAAACGCTACTTGGATTTAAGCTGTGTGGAGATCGGCTATCGGTGGATCCACGAATTCCCCGAAGTTGGCCCGGTTATGAAATCACTTATGGGAGAGGGACGACGCAGTATCACATCCGGGTTGAAAACCCTGAGAACGTTAGTAGGGGCGTTCTGAGTGTTGAGTTGGACGGAGTGTTGCTCCCGCAAAATGAGATACAACTTAAGTCTGATGACTCCCCGCATGAGATTCATATCGTTCTCGGAAACAAAAGGAACGGTACCGAGAAACTCGGAACAGCGTTCCAAATGCAGGCCCGACAAAACTAATCGTGCAAGCCAAGGTTTCGCAGGATTCGTAACCAGCCACTATTTTTCACCTCGGTGTGTTCCTTGTCTGACGTTGATTCGTCACCTGTGTCAGGCGTGGCGCGATGACCTGTCATGTGGTGGATCTTTATTCGGTAGAAAATAGGTGTGTCGGAGTGAGGCGTTTGACGATGGCTGGCACCTATGTAAGCCGGCTGCCACCACATGGCATGTTTCTGCAGTACCTCAAGAGCTTTTACCCTTGCAGCTTGATACTCAGGCAGATCAGGTAATTCCTCATAGTGTCCAAACACGATAACGCTGTGCCACCGTTCGTGCGCGATCCGCTCGTCGACTTCGAGACAAACTAGCGGATTGGTTCGCATCCACTCAATCTTTTGTCCGAGTGTGGTAAAGGCATAGATATCGTCCCGATCAAGGGCGAAATAAATCGGTACCAGATAAGGCTGATTGTCACGTGCACATGCCAGCCTACCCATGCGAGCCTCTTCTAAAGCCTGGCGACATTCCGACTCATTCATCTCATGTATAAACACGACTAACTCCCATTAACCTTTCTGCCAGTAAACTCGCAACTCGCAAAAGGCATTCCCAAAATCGCACAGTATCTTTCTCCATATTAGTGCTGTTGACCGTCGAACACCATTCTCATTGAGAAATCTTACCCAACTACTGTGTGAAAGCTCGCGGTTTCTGACTAGCGTCGAGCCATAGAACCAACCGTAAGAATTGGCAGGCAGATTTGCTCGGAATTTTACTCCTTTTGTGTAACTAGAAAATCAATTTGCAGGCACATACATTGCTTAGCATTAGGTTGATGAAAAAAAGGTGCGACCGAAGCCAGCGGCAGTGCGCCGGGGGATCTGACTTACAGCTTGGACGTTTTCTTGAGAAGTCGCAAATAGCGTTGGCGCCTCTTTTAACTCTGCTAGATCAAAACCGCGACTGTAGTTTCAGCAGTTCATCCCCGTTAATAATTCTGGACCCTGGCAGGTGAAAAATGCGTAGCAAGAAACCCTATACAAACACAACATTTACCAAGAGAGTTGACCACGAAGCGGGTCGACATCGTCCCTCGCGCGCTTTAAGTGAGCCCGCAGTTTGTGAAGACTGCGGAGCAATATACGCCAGGCGGCGTTGGACCGTCGCGAGTTCGGACTCAGAAAATCAGCTGAATAAATACCCGCGGCCTCCTCGCAAGACGGTTTGTCCCGCCTGCTTACAACAACGCACCGGCGAACCTCGTGGATTCGTTTATCTAGATGGCGCCTTTCTTCTTGACCATTATAAAGAGGTCGAAAAACTGCTGCGTAACGAAGTCAAAAGAGCAATGGAGGACAATCCACTTGCGCGCATTATGGAAATGAAGCGTGGAGATCGTCACAAACTCACTGTAACTACCACGACTGAACATCTGGCCCAACGTTTGGGTGATGCCCTTCGAAAAACGTTTGGCGGCAGCATACACTACGATTTCTCGCACGAGAACAAACTGGCCCGAGTGAACTGGCGACGAGAGTGAATCAGAATTCTGAAAGCAGTGAGGTGAAGTCTTGCGAGCAGCACTGGCGAAAAGCGAATCAGCCGACGGCGATAAGGAGGTTCAGATCAAGGTGGACTCGGTTCTCCTTGATGGGACGCTTAACGTACCAGTCGGCGCAACGGGAATTGTCTTATTCGCACATGGTAGCGGCAGCAGCAGATATAGCCCTCGGAATCAGTATGTGGCGCGTGTAATTCGCGAACATGGTGTGGGGACTTTGCTCTTTGACTTGCTCACATCTCAAGAAGAAGCAATTGACAATTACACACGAGAATTTAGGTTTGACGTCAAACTGCTCGCGCACCGCCTAATCGGCGCAACAAAGTGGCTAACCGAAGGGACTGAGACTAGACAATTGCGACCTGGGTATTTCGGATCGAGCACAGGGGGTGGTGGAGCATTGATTGCTGCTGCCGCACTTGGTTCAAAGATTGGTGCCGTCGTTTCTCGAGGTGGTCGACCCGACCTGGCTGGAAAGGCCCTTCATCGTGTCACGGCGCCGACGTTGTTAATCGTTGGCGGGTGGGATGAACCGGTTATCAAGTTAAATCAGTATGCTTACGAACATCTTCGCTGCGTGACGGAGTTGAAAATCGTCCCTGGAGCCACGCACCTCTTTGAGGAGCCTGGAACATTAGAAGAGGTAGCTCGTCTGGCGTCGGCCTGGTTTTTTAAGTACCTGCATTAACCAGGCTGTATTAAGAAAGGAGGTGGACCATGCAATTTCGAGACAGAAGTGAAGCCGGTCAGTTACTGGCGAAGAAACTCGAGGCGTACGCCAACCGTAAGGATGTTATCGTGCTAGCTCTACCACGGGGCGGTGTGCCAATCGCCTATGAGGTGGCCCACTCCTTGAATGCTCCACTGGACATTTTTTTGGTTCGTAAACTTGGGGTCCCGGGCTACGAGGAGTTGGCAATGGGTGCGATTGCCAGCGGCGGCGTTCGAGTGCTGAACAAATACGTTGTGGACTCTTTGGACATATCCGATCGACTAATTGATCAAGTGGCTGCAAGAGAGCAGCGCGAGTTGGAGAGACGAGAGCGCCTTTATCGAGGCACGGAAAAGCCGCTGGATTTAACCGGACGCATCGTGATCGTTGTGGATGATGGCCTCGCCACTGGATCTACCATGGCAGCCGCTGTCGATGCCATAAAGCGGATGAAACCCGCTCAGATTATCGTTGCTGCTCCGGTAGCGGCGCGTGACACCTGCGATTTCTTTAACGCTTTGGTTCACTCAACTTGTGTGTGTGTGACTACACCCGAGCCCTTCGATGGGGTTGGTCGTTGGTACCAGAATTTTTCACAAACTTCCGATGCTGAGGTCAGCAATCTGCTGAAGCAGGCTAAACAGCCTCTACGAAAGCGTGTTGCCTAGGTGCAGGCGAAGGAGAGTTGGAGGATCGGCCATGCTAACCGAAACGAACGTACTCTTAACTGACGTCGTACGCGAGGCCGCTCATCACCTTACCGGCGGGAGCGACGACTATAACCCACTGATGGATCTCATCGGCGACGCTTCGCTGGTTCTAATCGGTGAAGCTTCGCACGGAACGCACGAGTTCTATCGCGAGCGGGCCCAAATCACAAAGAGGCTAATAAAGGAGAAGGGTTTTGCTGCTGTGGCGGTCGAAGCCGATTGGCCTGACGCTTATCGTGTCAATCGCTATGTTCAGGGACGAGGAACTGACACAGACGCAACTGAGGCACTCGCTGGTTTTAAACGATTTCCAGGATGGATGTGGCGAAACGCTGATGTGCTGGATTTTATTGGCTGGTTGCGAACTCATAACGATGATTTACCGGAGACTGCGAAGAAGGTCGGTTTTTATGGGTTGGATCTTTATAGTCTGCACACTTCAATCGGGGCCGTACTCGATTATCTCGAAAGAATTGATCCAGAGGCGGCCCAACGAGCGCGTAATCGCTACGCGTGCTTCGATCACTTCGGAAAGGATGAGCAAGCTTATGGATACGCAACAGGTTTAGGCTTGTCCAAATCCTGTGAAGACGAGGTCATCAGTCAACTCCTTGAGCTACACCAAAACTCGGCAGAATATGCCTGGCGCGACGGTCGGTTCAGTCCTGACGAACATTTTTACGCTGCGCAAAACGCACGGCTTGTTATGAACGCTGAGCGATATTATCGCTCTATGTTTCGGGGTCGCGTTTCCTCGTGGAATCTGCGTGACGCTCACATGGCTGAGACCCTTAAGTTCTTGCAGACATTTCTGAGCGGTCAAGATTCCAGGCCAAAGATAGTTGTGTGGGAGCACAACTCACATTTGGGAGACGCGCGGGCCACCCGGATGGGCCAGGAAGGAGAATGGAACGTAGGGCAACTCATCCGCGAGAGACACGGCGACGATTCGATTCTCGTCGGTTTTACTACCTATGAAGGCACGGTAACCGCAGCCTCAAACTGGAATGGACCAGCCGAACGCAAACGAGTGCGGCCCGCGCTTGAAGGTAGCTACGAGGCACTCTTTCATAAGGTAAACGTTCCGCGTTTCTTGCTGACGTTTCGCAGTACGGACCATGCTGCAGTGGCGCTTCGCGAGCCGTTGCTTGAACGGGCTATCGGTGTGATCTATCGACCCGAAACTGAGCGCGCGAGTCACTACTTTCATGCGCGACTCTCGAGACAGTTCGATGCTGTGCTTCATTTCGATGAAACGCGCGCGGTCGAGCCACTTGAACGCACTGCCGAATGGGAAACGGGCGAAGTGCCAGAAACATTTCCAACAGGTTTTTAAAGGAAGGGAAGTCATCATGAAAACAAAAGAGATTCCAAGAGACGAATGGCGAGAATTTTTCGATAGCTTCAGCCGGCAACATGAAGGTTGGCTCGTGACCCTACAGATTTTAGGCTCTGAAATCGGAGCGCAAGTTGAAGGTCGCCAGTTGGTTTTTGAAGGCATTGTGGATGAATTGGTTAACAATCAAGGCAACGAGATCTTAATCATGGTCGGAGCCAAGCCAGACAATCACATCACACATAACATCAGCCATCCCACGACAGTCAGTTTGGAGCAAACAGATGAAGGTGCTGATATCGCTCTGGCGATCAAGTCAGGAGATGGCAACACAACTCTCCTGCAGTTCCGTTCCGCTGTTCTGCCCGAGATGGTCGATGCGATCGCGGGCTGAGGAGGTCAACGGCTGAGCGTCCTTGTTCAGGCGAGATTAACGTCCGTCCGAGGGTTGAAGTTTTAGAAAGATAGATACGATTTTCTGTAAGTCGTCCCCTTTGACTGACGATAGTAGAATCATCACAGAACGAACCAGCGAATCGAGCGTGAATTCGACATCCCTCCAACTGTACATGACAGGACTCACAGTCTTGAAACGCATCGAGACGGCGACGTTGTCAATGCTTCGGCCGTTACGATTAAGAGTTACTGAATTGGACCTTAATCCTTTTGTTGTTCATGAAATTCGAGCATCGATTCTTGATGCTTCGAATCAAAGTAAGCTCAATTGACCCTCGCCGCTGCCGGAATGAGGTAGTCATATATTCTTCAGATCGCTCTCTTCGCCTGTTTTTGCGGTCCTACAAGGGCGTCCTCCCTTCCTGGTTCGAGTCGAGCGAATGTGCCAGGAGGTCCACCGTTTAGTCTCAGCGCAAACCTACTCAGGCATTGCGGGAAACCGCGCAAAATCACTGATCCATGCTGTCAACTACTCTAGCTGCCGCTCAGCTTTGTTCATGTTTTTTGTCATTTTTGCGGTTCGACACGAGGCACATTCATTGCTACTCAGTTCCTTAGGGGGTTGACGAGGTCAAGCTCTGACTTCCGACTCAACAAGCATATGGCTCAACCCCTACGGTCCATGCGCTAACAGGTGTAGAGGCGAAAGTGGAAACCGAATCGTTAACTGAGAACAAACTTATCGAGCAAAGTGCCAAGCCACTGAATCGAACCAAAGCAGACGAGTAATGCAAATGAGAGATTTCCACAAAGAGAGCGATTAATGGTGCGGATCGGTCCATTGCATTACCGCCTAACCAGTTGGCGCTTTTGCTGAGGTAACACAATGTTGTCACCACGTGAACATGTCGAGACTCTATGGCATTGGCCCGCGACGTCGAGAGACGTCCTAGCCATTGCAGTTCGCTTAATTATTGCTGTTGTCTTAATACTCTTGATCGGCGCCTTGAGTTGCTCGGTGGCACTGGCTCGCAAAACCACCAAGCCGCACCAGCCCCAGTTGAGTATTCAGGAGCGACTTGAGGCAGAACAACGTCTCTGGGATCTCGGATATTGGGGCGGAACGGCTGATGGCAAGTTTGATTCGGCATCTCGCCATGCATTAGTGGCCTTTCAGAAAGTAGAAGGACGCGCGCGCACTGGCAACCTCAATTTGGACGAGTTGACGGCACTCCGAAATGCCACTCGGCCAGTGGCCCGTTATCCGAGAAACCCTCACGCAGAAATCGATTTGGAGCGCCAGGTTCTTTTTCTCATTGGCGAGAGCGGAACGGTCTTTCGAATTTTGCCAGTTTCAACGGGCAACGGACAGCTATATCGGGACAAGGGAGCAGTACATCGTGCACGAACACCCACCGGCACTTTTAAAGTATTTAGAAAAATCGATGGATGGCGTTCAAGTTCGCTCGGACTGCTGTACTACCCGAGTTACATAGTAAACGGAATAGCAATTCATGGAAGTTTGTCGGTTCCTGTTCACCCTGCGAGTCATGGCTGCATTCGAGTTCCAATGTTCGCTGCCAAACAACTTAGTAGCTTCTTGCCGGTAGGAACTGAAGTAGTTATTTACGACGATCAATTGAGTCGAACAGCTGTAGAGCCGGAGGTCACCAATGAGAATTCGAATAGAAGTGGTGATCCTTCTGCTACTGGTAAGTCAGGTAACACTAACTGCGCAGACACGCATATTTACCAAGGATGATATTGAGTAAGCGCTGGACCTTCCTCTCCGGCCGGGCGAGCGCTTTCAAGACTCGATGTTCACGAGCACTTTGAGTTCATGAACGGAGATGATGAATCGAATGGATATTTGCGCCTGAGAAAGATACTGACAAACCATAGTAAGAAAATAAGTAAAAGACTCACGACCTAACACACTAAGCAGTCAGAGATCAATTTCTGGTTGTCGAAAATCTGCTTGTTTATTACATAGCGAGGAATTGGAAACACTAGACCGAGGGAGGGATACTGGCATCTCGGCAGAGTCTTAGTAGAGAGCGGCCAATTTGGAATGCTGGCAGGTGCTGGTCCATCCGAAAAATCCGAAACTCCACGCTCCAACTAGATTGAGACGCGAGGCTTTCGCAGAACTTCCGGTGAATCAGTCTTTATTTTTAGTTGCCGATCCCAGAATTGATGTCTCAATTCTTGGAGAGCTCGAAATCGCTTTTTATCAACAGTTTCTCGAGAGATTTTGAGCACCTCTGTGATCGCGGCGGTATCCATTGGCATTCGTTGCATTAACTCAAGGACTTCATCGACAGAACGATCGAATAGTTGTGAGAGTTGACTCAAAGTCACGACATCTTCAGCAAGTAAGACTGTGAACAAGTCTCGTCCCACCTCATCCTCGAAACTTTAGGAGAAGACATCGCGCTGTTCTGAAGGGAGGCTCCGCACAGCTCTCGGGTTCATCGCAACGTCAACTCGGAGTGTCGGTCGCGGTTATTGTCGGTCGGGTAATATTTCTCGTGCTGATGACTTGACGCTTGTTGAGTTGGACCTCGGCATCGGCAATGATTTGCGTGGTTTTGATAACCGTGTCCGGGTTGAGTGAGATCGAAGTAATCCCTCGCTCAACCAGAAATCGGGCGAACTCCGGATAGTCTGACGGTGCCTGTCCACAAATGCCGATCTTTTTACCAGCGCGATGGGCGGCTTCAATCGCCATCTCCACCATACGTTCCACCGCACCGTTACGCTCGTCAAACAGATGCGCCACCATTTCCGAGTCGCGGTCAATTCCCAATGCAAGCTGGGTCAGGTCATTGGAGCCGATTGAGTACCCGTCGAATACACTTAAGAATTCATCGGCATAGATGACGTTCGCGGGTAGTTCACACATCGCATAAATTTCTAAACCCTGCTCGCCCTGACGCAACCCGTTTTCGGTCATCAATTGAATGACCCGGGTGGCCTCATCAACCGTACGACAGAATGGGATCATGGCCTTGACATTGGTGAGTCCCATTTCCTCACGTACACGCTCAAGCGCTTTACACTCGAGTTCAAACCCTTCGCGGTAACGGTCGTCGTAGTAGCGAGAGGCCCCGCGAAAACCAAGCATTGGGTTTTCTTCATCAGGTTCAAACTCACGGCCTCCGATCAATCGCGCATATTCGTTCGACTTGAAGTCCGACATTCGCACGGTCACCGGCTTCGGATAGAAAGCGGCAGCGATCCTTCCGATTCCCTCGGCTAAACAGCGAATAAAGAACTCCCGCGGATCCTCCTCGCCAATCCGACGCTCGATCTCACGAACATCCTCTGAGCGCGCCAGACCCGGGTAACGGACCAGCGCCATCGGGTGGATACCGATATGGTTGTTGATAATGAACTCCAGGCGTGCCAGTCCCACTCCATCGTTGGGTAGAAACGAGAGCGAGAATGCTTGGTCCGGATCCCCCACATTCATCATCACCTGCGTGTCCGGCCTCTGCTCCTGGCTTATCGTTCTCCGTTCAACGGCGAACTCAATGCGTCCTTCATAAACACTGCCCAACGCCCCTTCAGCGCATGAGACAGTTACTTCCATGCCAGTCTCAAGACTGGCGGTCGCATTTCCAGTTCCAACAATGCACGGCAGGCCGAGTTCACGACTGATGATCGCGCTATGACAGGTGCGGCCTCCTCGATCTGTGATAATTGCTGCAGCCCGCTTCATGATGGGTTCCCATGCCGGGTCAGTCATCGATGTGACCAACACGTCGCCCGGAGCGAAGTCAGCAAGAAGATCGGGATCGGTGAGCAGATGCACCCGACCGTGTCCGATCTTTTCCCCAACTGCCTGCCCGGTCACGAGAGTCCTGCGCGAGCCCTCATTTAGCAGCCGGTACGTCTCGATGTAGTTCTCGCGACTTGTCGTATGGACCGTCTCAGGGCGGGCTTGCAGTATGTAGAGTTCTCCGGTCCGGCCATCTTTTGCCCACTCGATATCCATAGGCTGGTGGTGACCGGCACGCTCAGAATAATGTTCTTCTATTAAACATCCCCACTCGGCTAGCTTCAGAACCTCATAATCGTCGAGCACAAAACGCTGGCGCTGGGCGTCGACCACCTCACGCACGCGCGTTCCGCGATCGTCTTGCCCGTAAACCATCTTGACCTCTTTGCTACCCAGTCGCCGGCTAATGATGGAGCGTGCCCCCTGACGAAGCGTCTGTTTAAAAACAACCCACTCATCGGGCGTCGTGATGCCTTGGACGACGGCTTCACCCAATCCCCAGGCTGCGTTGATTACCACGGCGTCGCGAAAGCCTGATTCGGTATCGAGCGTAAACATCACGCCCGAGCAGGCGAGATCGCTTCTGACCATGGGTTGCACGCAGATCGAGAGCGCCACCTCGAAATGGTCGAAACCTTGAGTTTCCCGGTATGAAATAGCGCGGTCTGTCCAAAGAGAGGCGAAGCAACGTTGGCACGCATCGATCAATTGCTTATGACTGCGCACGTTGAGAAAGGTGTCCTGCTGCCCAGCGAACGATGCTTCCGGTAAGTCCTCGGCGGTCGCAGAAGAGCGGACCGCGACTTCGCAAGAGCGTCCGTAGCGCTGGCAGAGTCGGTCATAGGCGGCGAGTATCGATTCGTTGAGGAGCGGAGGCAGCGGTGTGTTGAGCATCAGAGCACGGGCTTCTCGGCCTACCGTGCTTAGAACCTTAATGTCATCGGGATCAAGGCCGGCCAGCAGATCCCGTAGTCGTTGGCCCAGATCGTCCGTCGCCAATAACTGACTATACGCTTCACACGTGATGGCAAAACCTTCGACTGCGCGAACGCCGCGCGGCGCTAGAGCGCGCAGCAATTCTCCCAGGCTGGCGCCTTTGCCTCCGACCAAGGCCACATCGCCGGCCCCCACTTCATTCAACTCGATTATGATGGGATTCAATGTCGTTTTAACCGGTCATCCCTGCGCGTGTTTTGATGCCTCGATTCGTACGAACCAGCAAACGGAGCTAAGAAGTCGGTCTAGTCTTGGGAAATCGTTGGGTACTTCAAGAATATGACTTCCGTAGCAATCGCTGGACTGTCGTCCTCGATCGTTCTAGTGATTAAGTTGTTAGATTCACAGATTCCATGGTGGCCGATGCGCTGTCAATAAGTTTCAACTGTCAGGCAGGAACATCGTCCAGTATGCTGAACACTTTCTGATCCATGCGACTGACAACGACGCCAGTCGACGTCAGACAAGCTGTATTGACACAAAATCGTCGATTTGGTAGGTTTGCCGGCGATTCGTTTTTCTACTCGAAACACTATTTCAGGTAACGAAATGTCCGCTCCGTTAGCGAAAGTTAGTACTCGATACGCCATTGACGTCGTCTCCAAAGCTCTCGAGGTGCTGGAGGCATTCCGCAGTTCTGAGGAGCTGAGTCTGGCTGAGATCAGCGTGCGGGTGGGCCTCAACAAGAGTCGTGTATTTCGCTTGCTTCACACATTAGTGGAGCATGGCTATGTCGAAAAAAATTGGGATGGGACTCGTTATCAATTAGGTCTCAAACTACTGGAACGAGCTGCTTGTGTACGAATGGACCTGCGGCAGCTTGCATTACCGTACATGAGGACGATTCATGAACAATTTAATGAGACCGTGAATTTGGGAATTCTTGAGGGTCAGCAGATCGTCTATATCGGAACACTTGAGAGTTCACGCCCGATCCGGATGGCAGAGGTTATCGGTAATCGTTCGCCAGTGCATTCGACAGCTCTGGGTAAGGCTATCGTCGCATATCTGCCGGACGCCGATTTGAAGGCTGTGCTATCGAGTATTGCGTACACGAAACTCACCGAGCGCACGATCACCGACGCGGAGAAATTGTCCAAAGAGCTGCAGAAAGTACGACGTCGGAATTACGCCTTTGATGATCGTGAGAACGACCCTGAGGGTTTCTGCATCGCCGCTCCAATATTTGATCGTCGCATTGTGCCGGTTGCGGCAATTAGCGTCTCGGGCCCTGCAGATAGAGTTCAGGGAAACAGTAAAGAGATCGTTGAGCTGTTGCTGAGTTTGTGTCGCCAGGTATCTGACAAGCTGAGATTCGTTTGAAGTTAGGAGGTGGTGTTTCTCACCTACGGGTGGATGGGCGCAGGAACGGCAGTATTGATATCTCGATCAAGAAAGCTTTTCACTTGAAGAGCTCGACATCTCCACTAAAGACCTGGTTACGCACAGTCACGGCAATTCATTGAGATTCTTTACGAAAAAATCACGATAGCAAAGGCCGTCAACGCCGAAGTCATTACACTGGACCAAGCATCAGAGGGTGACAAGGATTTTGACAAAGGCGCCGTCAGACAATATTGATTCACCCGCACTCTATATCTCGGAATTAATCTGTGCCGCTTCAACGGGGCCAAAGTTGAATCGCCGGATATTAAGAGATAATTCGCCACGAGATCGTCGGACCGGAGGAACCTATGTTGAATTCCAACGAATTAGAGGTACTTCAAGAAGACTTTGACCGAGATGGCTTTGTCCATATCAAAGGGTTCATGACGTCTGATGAGATTGATGAGATGGAAGAGAGGGTGAACTGCTTCATCCGAGACGTTGCCCCATCATTGCCGAAGTCCATTGCGATGTATGTTGACTTTGCGAATCCAACATCGCTGAAACAGATCGAGTGTTTGGACAAGTACGATCAATATTTCTCCAGCCTAACCACGTCTAGCAAGATAACTGGTCTAGCGAAAGCTCTTCTGCACGACGACATCGTGCCAAAAGGAGTGCACTACTTCAGTAAACCACCTGGCTTAAGTAAAGCAACCCCGCCCCACCAGGACGGGTACTACTTCTGCCTTACGCCTAACGAGGCCGCCACAGTATGG
>DASROI010000237.1:0-2256 GCA_035646955.1 Pyrinomonadaceae bacterium | reverse complement strand
GATCAAGAAGGCTGCCAGCTTGTGACGCTTGATCTCTCCAACAACATGCTCAGCGCTCGAGACTGTGTGGCCCACCGTTGCTTCAGCAGTGGAGGCCGCAACGGGATTCATCGCGGTCGGCGAAACACTGCGGTGTAGTTGCGCTTCCGGTGTGACGCTTCGCTCCAACTCAGCATCAAGCTCGACACGCTGCTTCAATCGTTTCAAGTCAAGACTGAGTTCGCGCGCGAGTTGGTAACGTTCTTCTCGTTTTTTCGTGAGCGCTTTCTCGACGATTCGTTCTAATTCACTGGGTACTTCACCACTGTAAAGCAACAACGATGGAGGCTCGCGATGGAGGATTGTCGCGAGCACGTCCGTAGTTGTTCCACCCTCAAACGGCAAACGTCCCGCCACCATCTCATACAGCACCACTCCCAGGCTCCAGATATCAGTGCGCGCATCGACCTCCGACCCTCGTGCTTGCTCCGGCGACATGTAGCTGGCCGTACCCATGATCACACCAGGATCTGTTTTCAAGACACGTGTCAGCGTTGAGGCTTCTGGTGTGACTTCTGGTTTGGAAGATTCATTGGCTAGCTTTGCCAATCCAAAGTCGAGAACTTTGACATAGCCGTCGCGTCGCAGCATCACGTTTTCGGGTTTGATATCGCGATGCACGATGCCTGCTTCGTGTGCAGCCGCGAGCGCATCAGCAACTTGACCAACGATGGCGAGCGTTTCTTTCAGCTCCATTGGTGAGCGTGAGATTCTTTGACGTAAAGATTCACCTTCGACGTATTCGGTGGCGATGAAGTGATGGCCCTGCTCTTCACCGATTTCGTAGATCGTCAGAATGTTTGGGTGATTAAGACTTGAGGCGGCATAGGCTTCACGCTCAAAACGTGAGAGGCGATCTTTGTTCTCAGTAAACTCTACGGGAAGGAGTTTGACTGCTACTTGCCGACGCAGCCGCGAGTCGTGAGCCAAATAGACTTCACCCATCCCGCCCTGTCCAAGCAGTGCACGTATTTCGTAGTGACCAAACTGGGAATTAACCGGAAGAGTAATCGCCGTACCTGGGTCAAATGGAAGTAAAGACGAGCGAGAATCTAATTGAGGGTTGAGTGCGAAGTCAAACGACTTTGTTGGGGATCAGATAGACATCGATCAGATCACAAATGTTAGCGGTCGTTCCGCATTAATAGACACCACTCAACCTCTTCTGCCGGACCGCGCGCGTCCTCGCGGGCCATCATCGTTGTCAAACAAGAGTGATCGACAAGAAAGAGCCCGCGAGGACGCGCGCGGTCCGGCAGAAGAGGTTGAGTGGGGTAGAAGGAGGCTTATCGGAGGCCGTGTTTCTTAAACCAGGCGCTGCTAAAAGGCCAATCGCTCGCCTCCCTACATAACCCCGCTTTCACCGGATTATCCTCAATATATTTCACAGTGCTCCGAAAGTGATCGGCGTTTCGAATAAATCTGTCGAAATACTCCTTCATCCAAAACTGTCCACTGAGACCAAGCATTTCATTGGCTTCATGAGCCGTGTAAGACTTATGCGCCTGCATGATTTCTGCAAGTGTCGTATGTTCGAACCGAGTCAAGAGACTATGAGTGTGATTAGGCATCACTACCCATGCGAAGAGTTTGTAGTCAACACCTTCGCCATCCATCAAAGAATCCTGGATCATTTTTGCGATGGTCGGATCTTTGAGCCAACAATTGCCATAACCCTGGTCTGCATATCGATCGATCCGCCGCTGCAGAAGGATGATGCGTTCCTTCTCCGAAGATGTTGACAATTCTCTCTCCCAGCGTTCGATTACTTTTTTAGGAACGGAGTCTTCGAGATGCAACCCTATGTATTGAGGAAGAGGTCGACCATCGAAGTGTGGTAAGTATCCGCGAGTGTACCAGCCGGCTGCGCGAAGTTCAGCCCTGTGAGGATCATCTTTAAGGCCCATTTCAATTTTCAACTTTCTATCGTGAGGTGTTGTAAAGCGCTCGCACTATAGCTCAATCACCCACCACCGTTAAATATTAATTTCGACCACTCAACCTCTTCTGCCGGACCGCGCGCGTCCTCGCGGGCTCTTTCTCGTCGATCACTCGGTCTAACAAAAAGTGGGCCCGCGAGGAGGCGTGCGGTCCGGCAGAAGAGTGGTGAAATGAATTGTTTAGGGTGGCGGTTGATTGAGTTGTGGGGCTCACATTCTTGGCAATAGGGTGATCGACGAGAGGGCCCGCGAGGACGCGTGCGGGCCGGCAGAAGAG
>DASROI010000236.1:0-4317 GCA_035646955.1 Pyrinomonadaceae bacterium | reverse complement strand
TTCGCAACCATCTTTGAGAACCTTGGAGTGCGCCGGCCCGGCGGCGCTTTTTAAGCCCCTTCCTTCCCGCGGTCTCGATTTTAAATGAGCTCACGGCTCTTATAGTTCTTGGGAAACTTTATTAATAAGTGATTTCGCCCGTTATTATTTCGCCCGTTATATAAACGGGAATGCAATTTAGGGAGTGCGCCTGGAAAGCGCCGCCGGGCCGGCGCAGTTCAAAGTTGCCACTCGGTGGGGTGGGTGTTAGACTTCGCAACTTGGTGTTCACCCTGTAGTTTTCCCCGATGATAGACATTAAGCATTGAGCGCAGCTTCAAGCATCCTATCTGTATTTAGAAGAGTTTTAATCGTGATCGGGATCGCGATTGCTTTTCTTTTTGGTTTAGCCACCACCGTTTACCTTTCATTGCGAAGCCCGGAAGTGAAGGTCCCCGATGTGGTAGGCAAAAACCGTTTCGACGCAGAAAAGATTCTCGCCGACGCAGATCTGAATTTTCGAGTTCGTGCGATTAGGCCTAGTAATCAGTCAAAACCCGACACCGTGTTGTTCCAGTTACCGAGACCGGGTGAAGTGGTGAAGACTGGACAGACTGTGGCAATGGACATTAGCAGGGCCGCCAAAGAAGGCGAAACTCCTGAGACTGTTCAACCCGAAGAGCCAAGCGACAATAGCAATTCGAACGCGAACACCGAGACGAACCTGAACGAAAACAAACCCAGGAAGCCGAGGAACAAAAACGCGAACGATAACTTGAACGCCAATGCGAATGGCAACGCGAACGTTAATCGACCCGCGAATGCCAATCGCACTCCGAACGCCAACAGGCCAAACGTAAATGGTACGCCGGATAACACCAATACGATTCCCCGGACTAACATTAACCGCACGAACGCTAATATCCGCACGAACATTAATCAGAATGAAAATCGTCGCCCGGTAGCTCCGCGACCAAGTCCGAGCGCCGCGAAACCCAACTGACCGTCGTGTTTAGCTAAAGTTGATGTTGAATAGAACTGTTGATATAGCGCCTTCGATCCTAGCTGCGAACTTCTCTTGCCTGGGTAATGAGATTCAGGCAGCAGAGCGAGGAGGAGCGGCCATTCTGCACGTGGATGTGATGGATGGTCATTTCGTCCCCAATATCACGGTCGGCTTACCAGTAGTGAAGTCTCTCGCGCGGTTTACGAAGTTACCGATCGACGCGCACTTAATGATTTCAGAGCCTGGGATTTATGCCACACAGTTTGTTGAGGCCGGCGCCCGAATGGTTTCGGTTCACGTCGAAGCAGATCCAAACTTACACCGCACTTTGACAGCGATTCGAGCCGCTGGAGCTGTCCCGGGAGTTGTGCTCAATCCGGCGACCCCTTTGAGTGCGATCGAAGAGGCGCTTCGATTCGTTGACTATGTGCTCGTAATGTCGGTGAATCCGGGATTTGGCGGTCAGAAGTTCATTCCTGAAACCCTGGATAAAGTTAGGCGACTCCGTCAGACGATCGATGAACGGCAGCTAAAAGTGCGAATTGAAATAGACGGAGGTGTCGATCGCAACAATATTGAAACCGTTGTCGCCGCCGGGGCTGAGATAATCGTCGCCGGTTCGGCAGTTTTCGGGACTGGTGACGCTGAGAACGCCGTTAAAGAATTGCGGAACGCCACCGTTCAATGGGTCTAAAAAGCTGTTTTTATTAATACTTTGCGGGGCTCGGCGAACCGCAAACGTGAAATTTGAATCCGATACGCGTAACTCTTTTCTCGCCCGAAGCTAAGTATTTTTGGAGGTTTACCTTATGAAGTCTCGCTTTTATGCACTTATCTCCCTGTGCGCTCTGATGATAGGACTGTCTCAAGTAGTCCTCGCTCAACGCCAGGGCGGGACGGCTGAACTATCGGACGCACAACGACTCGACGTCATGACTTCCAAATTGGAGCAGATGAGACGGTCCTTAAATAGTGCGGTTTCAGCCATGGCTCCGGCAGATAAGAGCAAAGACAAAAAGGCAAATCCCGACGATCCCGCTGTCCGACTCAAGAACCTAGAAAAAGATGTGTCGTCGTTGATATCCGAAGTCAATGACATTCGAACCAAGAATGACAAGGCAGAAAAATTTGATCCCAGCACCATTGATAGGCTCGAGACTGCAGTGGTTGAGCTTGGACCGCGCGTTGATACAGCACTGCAGCAAACAGCAAGTGCCAAGAATGCGGCCGGCTCGTCGGCTGCCAGCTCAAGCAAAAAGAAGAAGAAGGGATTTCTTGGTCTCTTCGGTGGTGGTGATGACAAGTATGCAGAATTAACTGGAGCCGCAGTTGCCGGGCGTGATCGGGTGTTGTTTGAAGAGGCGGCAAAAGAAGTTCGCAAGAACAATTACGATACAGGTCGACTGTTATTCTCGACGATCATCAACACCTACCCTGATTCACCGTTTCTATCTCTTGCAAAACTCGCAATAGCCGACTCGTTTTTTCTTGAGGGAACAACCAGCGCGTTAATCCAGGCGGCACAGGCTTACCAGGATTGGCTGACCTTCTTTCCGACTCATCCGCTCGCGGACGACGCCATGTTAAAAGTGGCGGAAGCGGAGATGCGCCAGATGGGTCTTCCCGATCGCGAAATTACCCATGCGAAGAAAGCTGAACAGCGTCTCAAGGTATTGCTGCAGCAATATCCAAAGAGTGCTTTGAGACCGATTGTCGAGGATCGACTTCGAGAAGTGCAGGAGAACCTGGCAATGCATAACCTCGCCGTCGCGAGGTTCTATCAGGATGCCAGATTCGTCCAGGGGAAGGGCGGTCTGAAAGGTGCGCAGGGCCGGCTTAAAGAGATAGTAGAGAAATATCCTTGCTTCTCTTATAACGACGAAGTGTTGTTCAGACTCGGCACCACCTACCAGGCCGAAGAAGAACCAGATGAAGCTGCGAAATACTATCAGCAGTTGGTTCAACAATTTCCGCAGAGTGATTACAACGAGAAGGCACGCGACCAGTTGAATATCATCGGTGCCCCGATCCCCGAAAAAGTTACGCCGAACGAATGTGCTAAGAAGTCTCAGATGGGATTTGTGGGAAGCTTGATGCAACAGGTTTCAGGTAAAGCCGAAGTGAGCTTCAACAAAGATGGCGTGCTGATCAGTAAGGACGGCAAAGAAGGCAACGATTTAATTGATGAAGCTCTGAAATACAATGGTGAGCTTCCGGAGAATCGCATACCGGTTGCGCCAGTCCAGAAAAATACTTCGCGCGCTCAGCCAGCGGATACCAAAGCCAAGAATGGCAATAGCGTGGCTCCGTCAACCTCGGCTACTCCCGCGGCAGTTAAGCCATAATCGAGATTTTTTGAGTTAGCCAAGGGCCTGCTGGTTATTCCGGCAGGCCTTTTTTGCTTTGCACTTCGAATAATGACTGGTATTTTGTTGAATCAATCCCAATCATAAGTGGAGTATGTTGATGGACTCTTTGCCGCCGAACGTTCGCGAGGAGCTTATAAAAAGACATAAAGCTGCCGCAGTCACAATCACAGGATTGGTTATTGCCACGGTGCTGCTGTCAATTGTGGCCTATCTCGCCAGACCTTATTTCCGTCAACAAATAGATTCTTCGATTGATCTGGCTGTCAGGTTGGTCGTCTTTGTGCTCGGTGCCGGATCGATTGTTTGGCGGCGAACAAAGTTTGCAACGATGCGGCTTCAGGACATTGGATCGCTCCAGGGCGCGCTTGGTGTTGTCAAGACCATGGAGCGGACCACGATACAAGTTGCACTTTTATCTGTTGCTGTAGCGGCTAGCGGCTTCGTAGCAACCTTGATGACGGGAAATCCGCTTTATACATACTGGTCAGCCGTGATAGCCATCGTGTTGCTCGTCTATCATTACCCGCGCCTGGCGACCTGGAATAACGCCATCCTGAAGTACGCCGCTGATCTCAACCCCGCCGTTGCATAAATACGCGCATCCCAGCGCTGCCTTGGTCAGGGCTCGTTACAAACTAACTTCATCTTTCTCGTGCAACCTTAGTGTCCTCGGTACCTCCGTGGTTGAAGAACGCGTAGGAAACCAGCACCACGAGGCACCGAGGACATAAAGGTTGCACAGAGAGAATCAGGTTCAGGCCTATTTGCCCAACCGTGTTGATCTATTCGCAACATTTTTGTTACTCTGCTATAGAGTGGCTCGTGGGTCACTCTGAGCAAGGAGTCCTCGAATGTCGCGAACAGCTCCAGTTAAGAGCACCATTCCCATCACTTTTGGCCTGCTTTTCCTTGTATTTTGCTTTCCGGCAGCCGCCCAAACGGGTATTCCGACTGCCAGATTGC
>DASROI010000235.1:0-18390 GCA_035646955.1 Pyrinomonadaceae bacterium | reverse complement strand
AAATATCTGTCACTGATGAACGCGATCGCACTCTTGCATCAGCATCAGCGCACAGTGAAACGCCAGGCAGAGGGCGACGTCGAAGTCGAATACATCGAGGTCACAGTGGCAGACGTGGCGCTGGCGAACTTGTTGGCGCAGGAGGTTCTGTCCCGCGCGCTCGATGAGCTGGCGCCGCCAGTGCGGGGCATGTACGACGAGCTGCGCAAGCTGTGCGGGCAACGCGCTGAGGAGCTGAAGTGCCAAGCAGATGAGGTGCAGTTGACGCGCCGCGAAATCAGAGAAGCAACGGGCTGGAGTGACTGGCAGGTGCGCAACTACTGCTGCAAGCTGGTCGAGCTGGAGTATCTCTACGCCACCGTGAACGGCAACGGGAGGCCCTGCGTCTACAGTCTGGCGCGCGCTGATGAAGGCGAGCGGCAAACCCTGCGCGGACTGACCGATGTGGCGGAGATAAGACAGCGACTAAAAGAGAAAGCTGCAGCCGTCAGTGGTCCGTTGTCCGTGGTCAGTAGTAACTCCGTGAGCGCAATGACCACTGAACATTGACCACTGACTAACGATCAACCTTGTGGACCTTGTGGCGAAAACGAGGGGGTTGAGGTGGGGTTGTGGTGATCCACCACAAGGTCTTACTGAAAGTCGCTCAATGCTTTAAGCCCTACCTTGTGAGCTTTTGGCAAATAGCAGGTCGAGCCGTTTTTTCAAACCCTGATCTGCTCTTCTTATTACTCGAGATCTCTATCTCGAGCTGTCGGTGTTGGCCCACCATGAACGAAAGCCAAAAGCAGCGGCTAAGAATAATGGCCGAGCGCTTCAGTGAGTGGCTGGAAGCCATCAACTACTCACCGAAAACCCGAGTCAAAGGAAGGATATAGAGATGACCTTGTGGACGAAGCAGAAGCGTTTATTGCAGGGATTGAGGCTCAACCGTTAGACCCCACGCAAAGGGGCAACAAGTTTCTAAATGCCGTCGAGACAGCTAGAATCTTTGGGGTTGGCGCAGTTGTAAATGCACTTGACCGACAGGGCCCCTATGTAGGAAGGTCAAAAACACAAATACCGATCACCAATGTTACACCGACTATATATGCAGTTCCACGAAACAAGTAAAAAATCAGTTCTGTGTCTGCTGTTTTTGTTGCTATTGCCCTTACAGAGCAACGAAGCAGGGATGACTAAACGACAGGCGGGAACCTTGGCCGGCAGCATGGCTTTTGTTGATGAGAGTGAAAAGAAGTGGCTCGCCAATGCCGCCAAAGTGACCGTGGAACTTCGACACAAAGGTCAAACAATACCCCTGGTTTCAAATGAGCTTGGGGACGACATTGTCGAACTAACCGCGGGGACATATGAGCTGAAGTCCGCGCGTGATGCCGAGGGGAAGGAACTTCGCTTCTCAGTAAGTCAGCACAAATCTTTCAAAGTTAAGCCGGGCAAGACCACACGCTTTGATGTGATGTTGCTGAAGCCATAGACGATGAGACTTTTGAGGCTGCAAAGTCACCGTGCGGCGTGTTGGTTAACGAAGGCTTCGAGGACGGCGGCGAGCTTCTGTTGCTGGCTACGCGGGAGGTGTGACGCGGCTTCGAATAGCTGTTTCATCTTGCCGGTTGGACCAGAGCCGCGCTTTTTAGTTCCGTTAGAACCCGCCAAATCTTCCACCGAGACATTGAGCGCTTCAGCCAAGCCAAGCAGTTGGTCCGGACTCAGCGCGACCGGGTTGCGTTCCCAGTGAGCGTAGGCTCTTTGGGTGAGTCCGAGGCGATCGGAGAGCTGCTGTTGCGATAGTCCTGTCTGCTCCGGGAGCGTGTGCAGACGCGACCGAAAGGGGTGCGTTCGCGTTTGGCAGGGCGGCCTGTTTTCACGAGCGAAGTATAAGGCGACAAATCGGCGGTTAGAGATAATGCTTTCTTTGTTCGAGGTTGCATTAACGGCTAGAATGAAGAGTGCCACAGTTAATGAAAGAAGGTGCATTAGCCCGCATATGACTACAGCAACCACGAATCGGTATATCGTAACGGAGGAAGGCATTCTTGGCAGCGAGCCAATCATTACGGGAACGCGAACACCAGTCCGTGCAATTGTTGAGTTATGGCGAATGGGGACTGGACCGGAAGAGATCACGACGAAACTGCCACACCTGACCTTGGCACAGATCTTTGATGCCCTCTCCTATTACAGCGAGCATCAAGAAGAAATAAACGTCTATATCGAGCGCAACCGCGTGCCTGAGGAACTGGTTGACCCTCTGGTCAAGAATCCGTGAGCAGTCAGCTTTTCATTGAGCTCTATCTCGATGAAGACGTGGATGTGCTCCTGGTGAAGTTACTGCGAGCCCGCGGCTTTGTCGCTGTTACCACTCAGGAAGCCGGGCTATTGGGCAGCACGGATGACAAGCAACTGGCACACGCAATGAGCGAGCGGAAAGCATTACTTACGCATAACCGCCGGGATTTTGAGAGACTTGCTACAGCTTTCTTCTACTGCCACCCAGAAGCATCACGGGATAATTATCGCTGCGCGTCATGATGTTCACGAATTGGTGCGGCGTTTGTTACTTGTCTTGAATCACACCACGGCAGACGAAATGGAAAACCAGGTGCGCTATATCTGAATCCCTCGTCATTAAATAAGTTCGTAGATCCGCTAGCCTCGTCTCCTCGTTTGTGAATCATCCATTTCAAAGCCCGTGCGACGCCCTCACCACTCTAAGGTTGCAGCTGTTCTTTGACAAAACGCGCTCGTGCAGGTGGGTGTGCGGGTTCTCATTACCCGTTCTTAACCCAAAAAGAACGGGACATTGAAACCGGATTGGACTACTTCGGCGCTCGATACTACGGAAGCACTCAAGGACGATTTACGAGTCCCGATCCATTGCTGTCGAGCGGGAGATCACTTCAACCTCAAAGTTGGAACCGGTACAGCTACGTCATCAATCGCCCACTGTCATTGGTTGATCCGAAGGGACTAGATTGGGGAGTTTCAGAGTGGGACGATAAGAAAGGACATCACACTAATTATCACTGGTTCAGTGGCAAGATTGGAGCTTACGACGGTCACAGCTACTCGGCTGTTAATTTCGGCAAGGCTGGGTCTCTTGATGTTCCCACTGGCAATGGTCAGATAGTAAGAATCTCAAATCGGGGTCTCATTCGGCAGGTAATCTATTCAGGGCCAGGAGGTGACGGACCATCCAACGGACAAGGGAGTTCCCTCAACGCCAGTGCTGGGCTGGTTGATGGCACCACCCCTTTTGGGAAGCAACTTAGAGAAGCCGCGTTCGGGAAGATGGGCGTTGATACCAGGGCGCCCAAATATGAAAACGCATCCGGCATCAGCGGCGGAGTAACGACAGGCGTTTGCTTTTGACGGGTGCCGGGGAAGCTGAGTTAGCGGAAGAGGAAACAACCACACGCTACCGCGCTGTAAGTAATGCCGAGTTCGAACAAATAATGGAAACGGGAACGTTTGAGGCTGGGGCAAACTCTCTAGGTGGAAAATGGTTTGCAGAGACTGCGGAACATGCAAATCAATGGGGAGAAATATTGGAAGGCAAAGGTGCATTCAAGGTTGTTGATGCAAAGATCCCAAGTGTTGAAGCCGACAAGTTCATGAGACTGGAGAGGCTTGACGGCATTGGGCCAGCGCGTTATGCAGAACTGGATCAACTCAAGAATGCGGTAATCGGAAAGCCATGACAAACAACATAGTGAAGGCAAAAGTATGTTGGATAACGAAAGAGGCAGGCGGGCGCGAGAGTCCACCTCCAGGGCCTCGCTACTCGACTGCGGCGCGGTTTGAAGAAGAGAAAGACAAATGGCCGCACGAGGCCTGGAGTCTTGTGCTCGAGTTTAGTGGGCCTCCTGACGAATCACTCTGCATGATTGCAGACGTGAGCCTCCTGAATCCGGAAGGGCCAACGAGGCTTCTTCATCCAGGCAGTGTCTTTGAACTCTTCGAGGGCAATCGATTAGTTGCCAGAGGAGAGGTGCTTTAATCGCTAGCTTTGTCTGGCCAATCAGGGGTGATGTCGTATGACGACGCCGGTAATCTAACTAATGACACTTACACCGGGGCGGGAAATCGCGCCTACGATGGAGAGAATCGGATCACTTCGGCCTGGGGCGGCAACAACCAGGCGCAACTCTACACTTACGATGCGGAAGGAAAACGTATCAAGCGCAAGGTGGATGGAGTAGAGACCTGGTAAGTCTATGGATTCGAGGGAGAGTTACTGGCTGAGTATGCGGCCAATAGTATCGCGAACAGTCCGCAGAAGGAGTATGCTATCGCAATGGACAGCTGCTGATTTCTGCCACCCCGGCATGCAGTAGTTGTTCGCTTGCCGTGAATGGCTCGACTGATTACGTCTCCGTACCGAACAGCGCTAGCTTAAACATCACGAGTTCCTTAACGCTGGAAGCGTGGATCAATCCAAGCTCCACGATGTCCGTCGCACAGATTGTCAGCCGCTACAGCGCTAATGGAGGCGGTTACCAACTCGCGGTCTATAATGGCAAGCTGCGAATGGCTTTGCACAAAACCTCTAATTTTGGTGAGTGTCGAGCGTTCAGTACAGTACCGCGAGCGAAGCGCGGCGATGGCACACTCGACATTACGCCTAAATTTTGATGGTTGGTTCGTGGAGTGTGCCATCCGGTCGCTTCGCTCGCGGTACTGTACTGTTGGCATGTTACTTTTTGTGCAAAGCCGCTGCGAATGGACATCCTGCATACCGGCACTGCTTACAACTCCATATTTGGCAACACGACGCTTACACTGAATACCTGACACCATGTGGCCGGAGTGTTTGATGGGAGTCAATATCGACTGTATGTTGACGGAGTTTTGGATGCGAGTACCGCCAATACATACGCACCGGCGACCGGCACCGCGAACCTGGCGATCGGCCGAGATACGACGGGCAGTTATCAGTATTTCGCCGGCTTGATTGACGAAGTGCGCGTATCAAATACCGCTATTTACATGAGCAGCTTCACACCCGCGCAGCACTTGACGGCGACAGGCAGCACCAAAGGACTCTGGAAATTTGACAGTCAAAGTCCGAACGATTCATCAGGCAACAGTAACAACGGCACGCTACAAAATGGTGCCGGTTGGCGCAGGATTGGGTTCAGTAAGGCTCCCACCTTCCTATGTCCCGCGAAAGATATTGAAGGTGGTGTTTAGTATTACGGCCTGTTATTGATCGTGCCCACAGTCGACATCGTGGCTTGATGGCCATCAGGGTCAACAAACTTGAGCGGATTGTTGAGAGCATAGTGATATTTATTGAGGCTTTGGGGCTCAGAAGTGTCGGCATAAAAAAGAGGATCATGGGGATCCACCTTTTCAAACAGCTCCTCAGGTCCCCCTTTGAACTCATCGGGCGAAGTGAATCTTCCTTGCGTGCTCGAATAGAACCTAGCCAGGAAGTAATTCAACCCTGTCTCAACGTCCCGTTCTTTTAGGGTGAACTGTTGCCGAACGGCGTCGCCGCCGCCATAGCCTTGGGTGGTTGTGCGGAGGGCGATGCCGGAGCCTAGCTCTTCGCCGAAGAGTAGATAGTCGTGGCGTTTCATGTTCGCCAAATTACCCGTCTGATCGAAGATCATTCGCGGCGTCCCAAGTTGATCCGACACCAGCCACTGTGGACCAGCTGGTGTCGTACTACCGCCGCCTCCTGGTACATCAGCCGAATAGCGCGCCAGTGTTCAATTAGTTCGCTTGAGTTACTTTGCGGAAAGCACGTCAATCAGAGGCGGAGCCAAGTTTTTGGGAGATGAGAAACTAGCGTACTCGAAAAAGTGGAACTTGAAAATTCATCAACCAACGACAATTAATGAACGCTCAGCTTGTAAGGATGTGGACGATTTCCTTCGGGCCGCTGATGGCTCAATAGATGAAAACGCAGCGCATGAACCATTGTTACGTTATCGATCCACCCAAACAAGGGCTGATGTAAAATTCGACCGGCTATCGGCTATGCCTTGTTTTGTACTTGACTCTCTGGAGCAATAACAAAATTTTTCAAATGCTAAATCCCTCGATCCCTTTTGGAATTCGGAGGACGCAAAGGGAAAGATCTCAGGGGAGTTGGCGGCGTTGGCTGTTCAAATTAAGCATTACGCATATCGCATTAACAAAAAATCTCTTGTCCCATCTTTCGTGAAGTGCTAAATTCAGGCGCACGTTGAGGGCTTCACATCTCACGCTTGCGGGTGAAGCCAAATCGTACAATAAAACTTTGAACTGTTGCGGCAACTCTTAGTTGCGCTGTTCTTTCACGGCATCTCACAATATCGCCGTAGGAGTCTGACAAATGAATATTTCCTCACGCTTGGTGTTGTTCTGTCTCCTCATTCTTGTAACCACTATTTCCATTTCAAAAGCTCAGGATCTCGACACCGTCACTATCACGGGCCAGGTAACCGATCAGAATGGTGCCGTGATTCCCGGTGCAATCATCGAGGTATCACTGGAAGGAAATAAGAAGCGCACAGTTGCAAGTGATCTGGGCGGCAGGTTTCGCGTCATTCAACTTGCTCCGGGCACATACAGCGTCAGTTCAACAGCGACAGGTTTCGGCGTCGTAAAGTTCGACGGCGTCTCACTCAGTTCAGGTCAGAGTCGCCAGCTAAAGATCGAACTCTTGCCGGAAGTCGTGACCGCTGAAGCAGTAGTCATCACTGCTGATGCGCCAGTCATCGATACGCGAAAGACGATCGTTGGAAACACGCTTACGAAAAAAGAGACCCAGTCGTTGCCGCTTTCCAATCGATCGGTGCTCGACTTTGTTTTCACCCTTCCCGGCGTAACTGAAGAGCCGCTATCAACTCGGGATCTCGCTGAAGACAGAAGCTCGAGTCCGAATCAAACACCTGAAGAGGCAGGGACATTCAGTCTTGCAGGTGCACCGGCGTATTCAAATAACTTCACCATCGACGGTCTGGATAATAACGACGATCGCGCGGCGCGGGAACGCTTTCAGCCAATGATCGAGGCGGTCGAGGAAGTCCAGGTAGTCACCAATCAATTCTCGGCCGAATACGGTCGAGCATCGGGTGGCAGAGTCAATCTTCGTACACGCGGAGGCGCCGCAGAGTTTCGCGGCCGGCTCTTCTATCACTTTCGGGATGAGGCGCTGAATGCAAATACCTATCGCAACAACTCGCAAGGATTGAAGCGGCTTCCCTTACAAGACCACGTCGGCGGGTTAACGCTCAGCGGTCCAATTAAAGTTCCCCGCACTAAGTTGAACAAATCTTTCTTCTTCTTCGGATATGAACTTAGTAAGACATTGGATAACGCACTCATTGATACGCTTGTCCCGGTTCAGAGCAACAACCGCTTCACGCTGCCGCCGCCGACGAATCCCGAGTTGACGCGTCTGGAAGACGCGAACGAACCAGCGTTATCAACAGCGGTGGCGCCGTACATGTCTCCGATAGATACACCCGCGCAGAATGCGAGCCTCAGTCTGAAAATGGACCATCAGATAACAGGTGTTCATAACATTTCATTCCTCTTCCAGCGCGGGCGCTTTAAGAATCTGAGACAGTTTGGCGGCGGTAATCGTTTGGCTGAGGCGTTGCAGCCGCTGACACGAAGCTCTGACGCTTTTGCAGTTTCTGACGATCTTGTTTTTGGCTCTTCTATTATCAACCAGGCGCGCTTCCAATATTCGCAACTTAAACCCGGATTCAAATCGAGCGCTAACAACAGTCCGGTTGTATTAATCACTTTGAATGATCCACTTACCACGGATGATCCACTGAGACGCTCGGGAACACTTGTCGCCGGCTCGTCTTCAGCAGATGGAAGTGAAAGACGTGAGGTGCGCTGGCAGTTCCAGAACATCTTATCCGTACTATCAGGTAACCACTCAATAAAAGCGGGCGTCGATTACCATCGCGTTAATTCGGAATTCACCGATCTTTCGGATGTCTCGGGAACGTTCAGCTTCGCAAGTGCCGGAGACTTTCTGGCGAACTCGCCGTCTCGATTTAGACAAAACTTTAAGAGTGTTTCATCGCAGCAGAATTCATATCTCGGACTCTTTTTACACGACGAATGGCAGATCCATCCGCGCTTTTTATTGAGTTACGGGTTGCGTTACGAAAGAGAGTCGATCATTCGCGACCTGGATAACTTTGGGCCAAGACTGTCAGGAGCCTACAACCCACTCGATGGAAAGCTCGTGCTTCGTTTTGGTGCGGGACTCTTCTACAACCGCGCGCTGTTAAGAACGATTGATGACTTTACGATCGGTAAGCAGCAGCTCTTTTTTGACACCAATAACCTTATTGATCCTGCTACCGGCAAATTGCTAACGAGCGCACAGCGACGGAGTTTCATTGCTACCAATCTCCAGTTCCCAGGCACACTGCAGCCGGATTCGCCCTTGGTAAAGGAGTTTGGATCTCTCAACACGGACTTCTCACGGCGGCTCGATCCGGATTTGAAGATTCCCGAAAGCTATCAATTCAACTTTGGTCTGGAGAAAGATCTGGGTAGCGGTTTCTCGGTCGAAGCCAATCTTAGCTTCACCCGCGGGATTCATCTCTGGCGCGAATTCAACTCGAACGCTCCACGTTTGCCGGAAGGATATAAAGATTTTACGGCGTACCTTTTATCGCGAGACTTTCCCAACTTCGCCACGGCTTCGAACGTTAGGCCGATCTTTAACACCTCGACTGCCGGTGAATTGATTAGATTTCGGGCTGGTCCAAGTGCGGCGACCGCCAGCGCAGTTGAACGTGTCGTGGAGTTTGGAGTGCCGGTCTCGGTTTTTGATCTCAGCAGTACCAATTCGACGAGCACGCTCGAGGCAGCCCTTGCAGCTCTCAATCCGTTGCGTCCCGATCCGTCACGTGCTGAGATTGAACAACTGATCTCTGCCGGTAATAGTTTTTATCGAGCCATGACGTTGGAATTGCGCCGGAGGTTCGTTCCTACAGCTTTACCGGGCATCACTTTTCGCGTCGTATACACACTTTCAAAACTCATCGACGATGGGGTTGTGAATACTTCAGACGCTCTTACTCCGGCAGACTTTCGGCGCGAGCGGGCACGCAGCCTTGTTGACCGGCGTCATCGGTTTGTCTTGGCAGGAGTGTTTGAGACGCCATCGATCTTGGGGCGTTTACAGTTTGCTCCAGTCTGGAGAGTTGCATCCGGAGCGCCATTCAATATTTCGATTGGAGGTTCAGATCGCAATCTCGATGACGTTGGAAATGATCGTCCAAACTTCGCAGGGGATCCGGGTCTTCTAAAATGGCGGCAACCGGGAAGTGCGTTTTCGGAGGCTGTCAATTCATTTAGCATTCCATTGATTGGACGGAGTGGAAATCTTCCCAGGAATGCTGGAATTGGACCAGCCACCTTCTCGCTCGATTTGAATGTGAGCCGGGAATTTCGATTAGGCGAACGACTCGTTATTCGACCAGTCGTGGAGTTCGATAATGTGCTGAATAAGACGGTATTCAGTTTTGGTTCTGAGTTCGTCGACTTTAAAGCACTGGCGCTAACTGCGACTGAGGAACAACGCCAGGCGTTTCTCGATTCGTTTCTGCTCGCAACTCGAACGATGAGACCGCGCCAGATTCGTTTAGGTCTCAAGCTCGATTTCTAGAGTTGTCCGACATGCTTTTTTAGCTTGTCGGGCTGACTTGGCAAAGAGAGAAAATAAGAGAGCCGACAAGCTAATAAAGTATGTCGGACAAATTAATCGATTGAGACTTAATCCGGCTTAGTCGAGATCTTACTTCCTGGTGGGTCTGACCGGGGAGATGAGGACCAATAGACCAGAAAAAAACCTAAGGTTAACCTTGGCTCGGCAACTCGAGTCTAATACTCTGTTTTCGCGACTCCAGGGGATTCTCTCGTTCGACCTTAATTACCAGGTTTTCAGCCCTCTCCTTGCGTCCACTTGCTTGTACGCAACGGGCTCGGGATTTCTCAATTCGTCTTTTCATCCAGCGATTCATTGCTCTTACCTTTCAACTTTCCAACCAAAAGTCTGATGACCATGGTCGCTTACTGTTTGCCTCGGGTCTTTTCAAAAACTTGCTTTCTTCCACCGCAGCTTGCGTGCCAGCCTGCCAAAACCCGGTTTTTATAGCTTTCCCTGAATAGTAACGCGTGAAAAACACACCAAATGGCACACCAACTCGACGAAATTTGCTTGCCCCAACCACAAAGGTCAAAATAAGACTGGTGGCTTGGGCGTCAACCACGATCGGGTTGCGGGTCCGGTCAGTGCCGAAGCGCGGTAACGTCGTGCACCTCTCGTGTAATTAGCTGCTGGACGTTATCTAAAGGCTCACCCGACGCTACCGCGCTTCGGTACTGAACGGGTCAGCAGCGAGCTGGTCAAAATGCTGTGATAAACTCTTTTAAAGCTGGGAGATTACTACCGGAATGGCTATAAAAGACTCCGAAGCCGAACATATTAGCGAGGTTGAGGCGGCATTACTTGATGCTGAGCTGTTCGTAAAGTACCGGTCTTTCGAACGCGCTGTTAAAACCATCAAGACTGCGCTGGAGCATCACCCAAGATCAATTCAACTCCGCGAACGTCTCCGCGAGATTTGCGCGTCCCAGAAACAAGCTGAAGAGGCCGCCAGGCAGTGCCTGGCCCTCGCAAGCCTTTACATCGAACGAGAAGACTTTGATACGGCCCACGACCGGTTGCTCGAAGCCAAGCAATTCGACTCACGCATAAATATTGCAGCAGGGCTCGACGCAATTCGTCGCGCCAGACGGCCTGACTTAAAAACCATACCAAGTTCCGTCGAGGCCCATTTTGAAGAGCGGTCGTTCACTTTGGCTGGTGACATGAGCGTCATCAGTGTCTTCGACGCTATTCAGGTCATCGAGAACGCACGTCTATCAGGAATTTTGTCGATGAAGAATGAAACGCGATCGGCGAAGATCTATTTCAATTTTGGAACAATTGTTGATGCGCAGGCGGACAAAGAAAATGGTGAGAAAGCGTTCCAACTCTTAGTAGAGATCACGGGCGGCACATTCGAATTTCACAAGACCGAAGACCAATACCCGGTTAAGATTCAGGCGTCATCAAACACCAATCTCATCCTCGACACGCTCCGCCAACTTGATGAAGCTAAACTGCAGTAACTATCCGCAGATTTCGGCGATTCAGCAGATTTTTTAAAGACGGGAAGTCGTGTGACTAAACCGACCTTGGATAATCATTGACGTTTCACGAGCAGGCTGCTCCGCTTTGGAGAATGCTACTCGTCCGGGACATCGATACCTGTCACGCGCAGGGACCACCACGGACGACTCTATACGTCTTTAAAGAAATCCGTGAAATCGGTGAAATCTGTGGATTATTTTAGTAGCGAATGGATTTTCTCAGGTGCGATCAGTTTCCAGGCTTCGCGAATGTGAAGTTTTAATTCTCTATCGCTGACCCTTGGAAGTTCGATACCAACCCATCCCGCTCCACCAACATAGGGTGGTCTATAGAACTTTCTGGGCGAGGATTCGATCAAAGCTGCCTGCACACCTATAGCTGCCGGAACAGTCACCGCTATATGTCCATCGCCGTGATGGTTGATTGAGCACATCGCAAAAACCCGCTTGCGCACAAAAAACGTGGGCTCGCCATGGGAAAGCTTTTCAAATGTTTCCGGTAGCGAGAGACAAATCTTTCTTACTCGCTCGACGTGTTTTTCTCCCCCTGGCGGCTTTGGGGCTGGACCCTTCGAAGTTACCTTTTTCATAAATTAGGTTTTCTTACGCGAAGCTAATGCGAGCAAATTTTCGGAGGGATCGTGGAAAAAGACCATCCACTCTTCTTCACCCGGTTCCCCGAACGTACCCTGATCATCCCTGAAGATTGCATGCGGTTGATCCACAAACACAACTCCACGTTCAACCAACTCACGATAAGCCGAATCGATATCGTCGACTCTAAAATAGACCGTTGCTTTTGCAGCGGTCTTTTCAAATAGCAACCGTGTCCCATTGATATCAAAGAACACGAGTCCTGGAGGATCGAAACGGGCGATAAACCGAGCTCCTAACTTGTCACGGTAAAAGTTGGTCGTCTCATCAAGGTTGTGCGAAAGCATTGCCACCTGATGTATTAGTTCCAGTTTCACTTTTCTCCTCCAAAGTCTATGACGAAGAGTTTTACTTCAGGTCGATCATCTGACATTGAATACATTCGTTCGTACTTGAGGCCTATTTTTGTAAGCAGTTTTCCGGAGCCTTCATTATCGGGAGAAGTGATTGCCAGTACGCGCTTTAGTTGCAAGTCTTCGGCTGCGTACTTTAGTACCGCAGAAGCCGCTTCGAAGCCGAACCCTTTCGACCAGTAATCAGGAAGATAGGCAAAGCCAATATCCGGTTCCGGAAGTTCATCACGCTTGATCAGTCCACACATTCCGATGGGAGTATCGTGGTCTTTCAAAGCCACGAGATAGAGACCAAAACCATTCTTTTCATAGCTCACTACTGGTCCATTCAATATGTATTGACGCGCGTCTTCGAGAGTTCTCACTCCCTTGTCGCCAATGTAATAGATGAACGAAGGCTCGTTCAGTAGTTGCAAAATAAAGGGTGCGTCACTGTCCACCAGCTCGCGTATTACCAGTCGCTCGGTTTCTAAGCTTTTCATATTGGCTGTAAGGGAGTGTTATCTTAATCGAAAGGAAGCTCCTGGTCACCGTGCGGGCGTGTTAAGACAGATGTCAGTAATGCACAGAAGAGACATCTTTTTCACTTCTTCGCTCCTGGTTCCGTTCCTTGCATACGCGGCGATCCTCGGAAATGACAATTGAGCAGTGTCTGAACAATTTTGTATGGATTTTGCGAAACAGTTTTGGTTTGATGCCACAAACACATTAGGAGCACGATTATGGCCAGCCATGAAATGACCTACCGCACCCTTGGCGCCACCGGAGAACGAGTTTCAGCCATCGGCCTGGGTGGCTGGCATCTTGGACTTAAAAGCGTTGACGAACAACTGGCCATTCGCATTGTCAGGTCCGCAATCGATCGCGGCCTCACTTTCATGGACAACTGTTGGGACTACAACGAAGGTAAGAGCGAAACGCGCATGGGAAAGGCGCTCGAGGACGGTTATCGAGAGAAGGTCTTCTTGATGACCAAAATCGACGGTCGCTCAAAGAAAGAGGCCACTCGTCAGCTCGATGAATCGCTGAAGCGCCTTAAAGTTGACATGATTGACCTGGTCCAGCACCACGAAATTCTGCGGTTCGAAGATCCGCATAGAATCTTTGATAAGGAGGGCGCAAACGCAGCGCTGCTCGAGGCCAGGGCGGCAGGCAAACTACGCTACATCGGATTCACTGGACACAAAGATCCACACATTCACCTCTACATGTTACGTATGGCGGCTGAGCACCAGTTTAAGTTCGACACGGTCCAGATGCCACTCAACGTGATGGATGCGCACTACCGCAGTTTTGAAAAGTTAGTCTTGCCCGAACTGGTCCATGAGAACATCGGCGCATTAGGTATGAAATGTATGGGTAACGGAATCCTACTGAAATCGAAAAAAGTAAAACCGATGGAATGTTTGCAATACGCTCTGAATCTTCCGACGTCCGTCGTAATCACCGGAATCGACAGCATGGAGATCCTCGATCAGGCTTTCGAGGCGGCGAGTACGTTTAAGCGGTTAACTAGTGAGGAGGTCGAAGCGCTGTTGGCAAAAACCCGTGAGGTAGCTTTGAGCGGGGAGTTTGAGCCGTTCAAGACAACATCGATATTTGATGGAACTGCACAGCATCCAGAGTGGCTGGGAGAAGAGCCCGCCAGATTCCAACAGCTAATGCCTTAGTTAGACGAACTTCTTCCGGCTTTCGCCCGCTCAATCCAGGCATTGATGCGACGCTCGAGCACGTCGAGTGGTAGTGCACCTGCGCCCAGAACCTCGTCGTGGAATCCTCTGATATCGAATCGATCTCCAAGTTCAGCTTTGGCCCTTTCTCGCAAACGCAAAATTGTGAGTTGACCAATCTTGTAAGCTAAAGCCTGACCCGGCCACGCAATGTAACGATCAGTCTCTGACTGGAAATAAGCTTCGTTGGAGCTCGAGTGATCGCGCATATATTGAAGCACCTGGTCCCTGGTCCAATGCTTCGAATGGATTCCAGTGTCCACGACTAATCTGACCGCCCGCCACATCTCATCATCGAGACGTCCATAATTACTGTAAGGGTTCTGATAAAAGCCTACATCTTTGCCGAGTCTTTCTGAGTAAAGCGCCCAGCCTTCAACGAACGCGGTGTAACCTGCCTGTTGTCTGAATGGCGGTAGATCGGTCAGTTCTTGGGCAATTGAAATCTGCATGTGATGACCGGGAACGCCTTCGTGGTACGCCGTGTCTTCGTTATTGATAGTTAGTTGGTTTTCGAAGTCATAAGTGTTTACGAACACATGGCCCGGCCTTGAACCGTCGGGCGTACCCTGGACATATGAAGTAGATGCAGTCTTTTCTCTGAATGCCTCAACTGGAAGTATTTCCAGTTTTGCCTTGGGAAGGCGCCCAAAGAGTTCGGGCAACTTCTTCCACATTTGATCGGTGTAAGTTTGATATTCGTCCAGAATTTGCTTGCGTGACCTGGGGTGGACTGCCGGGTTTGTCTTGAGCGCAGCCTTAAACGATTTCAGATCACTGAATCCCAGTTGTCGCGCAACTTCAGTCTCCTCACTTTCGATTCGAGCAACTTCTCTTAATCCGAGTTGATGAATCTCATCTGCCGTCATGTTCGTTGTGGTTTGACGCCGAATAGCGGCCGCATATCTTTCAGTTCCCTGCGGCAACGCGGAAATTCCAATATCAACTCGTCCTTTCGGCGCGTATTCATCGCGAACGAAGGTCAAAAAATTGGTGTAAGCCGGTAGCACTGAAGTCCGAACTGCGTCGATGATTCCAAGGCGTAACCGCTCCTTGTCAGCTGTTGAAAATGTCGATGGAAAAGCGGCTGTTGGTTGAGCGAAAGGAGTCTCCTCCGGTTTTTGTTTGGCAATGCCTTCAGTCTGTTCTGCGACTTGTGTGAGCAGGATTTTGGGCGGCATCAAACCGTCTTTCATACCCTTTCGCATCAAAACAGTAATCTGTTCGAAGGCATTTGGAAGTTGTTTCAGTCGGGCGATGTAGTCGTCATAGTCTTTTACGGTCGTAAACGGAAGTGCCGTTACCAACTGGGCCATGTCGAGATGGATACCGCCGAATTGCGTTACCGGCATTTCCCAATCCTTAAACTTCGCACTGTCTACACGATCTCTAAGATTCAAGATCATTAGATCTCGATTTAGCTGTTCTTGCGCAGGGAACCCGGTGGTATCGATTGCTTCAAAACGCTTGAGAAAGGAACGTGACTGCGCGAGGTCCTTTGTGATTGCAGCTTCCGAGTTGTCGCTTAGTTTGTCGTTGTAACGGCGGTCGCCCAGGATGGAAGCAAATTCAGGATTTGATTTGAGACTGTATTCCCACTGTTCCGCAAGGAGTTCATGGAGTTGCTTAATGCGTTGATCTACTGGGATTGATCTGTTTTGCGCCATTAAGTCGCTCGAATTTAGAGTTATGACGACTATAATCCAAGCGACAAGAGCGGCAAATCTCTTCACAACGATGCCTCCTTGAGAGACTCCATACTTGAATGTTATCTCATTCTCCCTAAGCCTTTAGCTTGGGGTCACGTTGCGTTTCATCCAGTCTTCCAGTCCCGGTGTGAAAGACATTAGGGCCAACGCGTTCAGGCATTCGATTGCGTCGAACTCAGTTGCGTTGTATGCACTGGTTCAAAGTCAGGTGCTCGATGACTTGTAGAGTTCAGCTCCGGCATTCAGAAATTCCTCGGCTTTTTCCTTCATGCCAATCTGGAGTGCGGCTTGTTCGTTAATTTCTTTCTGCGCAGCATACTCGCGAACGTCCTGGGTGATTTTCATCGAACAGAAATGCGGACCACACATCGAACAGAAATGGGCCTGCTTCGCGCCTTCCTGCGGTAATGTTTCGTCGTGAAACTCACGTGCCACTTCCGGATCAAGAGATAAATTGAATTGATCCTCCCAGCGGAATTCAAAACGCGCTTTCGATAATGCGTTATCGCGATATTGAGCACCCGGATGTCCCTTGGCGAGATCTGCAGCATGTGCGGCCAACTTATAAGCAATTACGCCATCCTTTACATCCTTCCTGTTTGGTAGTCCTAAATGCTCTTTTGGGGTGACGTAACACAGCATTGCAGTTCCGAACCAGCCAATCATTGCCGCACCTATCGCTGACGTAATGTGGTCGTAACCCGGCGCTATGTCCGTGGTCAAAGGTCCGAGTGTATAGAACGGAGCTTCATGACAAATCTGCAGTTGGCGATCCATATTCTCCTTGATCAAATGCATTGGCACATGCCCCGGACCCTCGATCATTACCTGGCAGTCGTATTCCCAGGCGATCTTTGTCAGTTCTCCAAGCGTGTCTAATTCCGCGAATTGCGCGTCGTCGTTGGCATCAGCGATCGAGCCGGGACGGAGCCCGTCACCCAGCGAAAACGATACGTCATACGCAGCCATGATCTCGCAAATTTCCCGGAAGTGAGTATAGAGAAAGCTTTCCTCATGATGGGCCAGGCACCACTTCGCCATGATCGAACCGCCGCGACTTACAATGCCAGTGGTTCTCTTTGCTGTTAACGGAATGTAAGGCAACCGAACGCCTGCATGGATCGTAAAGTAGTCAACACCCTGTTCGGCTTGCTCGATCAAAGTGTCGCGAAAGATCTCCCAGGTGAGTTCTTCTGCCTTTCCAGTTACTTTTTCCAGTGCCTGGTAGATTGGAACGGTTCCGATGGGAACGGGAGAATTTCGAATGATCCATTCGCGAGTCGCATGGATATTCTTTCCGGTCGATAAATCCATTACGGTGTCCGAACCGCAACGAATGGACCATCGCATCTTGTCAACCTCTTCATCAATCGATGAGGCAATCGACGAATTGCCGATGTTGGCATTTATCTTCACCAGAAAATTCCGGCCGATAATCATCGGTTCGGATTCCGGGTGATTGATGTTGGCCGGGATGATGGCACGACCTGAAGCCACTTCGTCCCGCACAAACTCAGGAGTAACGAACGTCGGGATAGCCGCACCGAACGACTGGCCCGGGTGTTGGTGATCAAGCGACGAGCGGTCGTCGGACGCTTTATGCGCGACCATACGGCCGAGATTTTCCCTGATCGCGATGAACTCCATTTCGGGAGTAATAATGCCGCGCCGCGCATAATGGAGTTGTGTGACAGTTTTACCTGGCTTTGCCCGCAACGGAGATCGACGAAGCCCTGGAAAATCCTCTAACTTGCCGACATCTTTGACTCGAGCTCGGCTCGCAGCTTCTACTGTTAGATAACCATCATCAATCGGTTTAGCTTCGCGGCCTGAATACTCTTCCACATCATCGCGTTCAAGGATCCAATGGCGTCTGAGCGCCGGCAGACCTACGGTAACATCGCAGCGCTGCGACGGATCGCCCCATGGTCCACTCGTGTCGTAGACCGTTACCGTCGAATTGTCTTCCAGACTTCCGTCAAAGCTTCGAGTTGGAGTCTGACTAATTTCGCGGAATGGCACACGCACACCACCTTGTTCGCCGGCGATGTAAACACGACGCGAGTTTGGAAGAGGTGTGACGACGTCAGGATCTGGTTCTCGCACTGCACTACTCATAATTGTTCTCCGATATTGATGAGTTTGATGGCCTAAGAAAAAACGCTCCACCTGAAGCAAAGGTTGGAGCGCCGATAATCGCTATTTCTCCCTTCGACGGTGTTAACCGTATCAGGTTCAAGGGGTCTCCAAACTCCAAGGGTCTGGACTCTCAGCCTCGTGGCTCCCCCGAAACTTAAATTGTGAGCCTAGTCTACTACATCGAGCATTAGATGTTCAGCGTAGACGAGTGAGGTTCGGCGCAAGCGAAAAACCACCGGCTTCAGCCGCGTGGTCGTTTAGCTTCCACCTAGCCCCGCGAACGAAGCAGGAATCAACAAAACCACCGGCTTCAAGCCGGTGGTTTCGTGGAGCGGGAATCGGTGGGGCTAGGTAGAAGCTGAAGCACCACGCGGCTGAGGACGGTGGTTTGGTTTGGTGTTCGCAGATGAACTAACAGCGTAAACGAGACGTCATCTCAATACATAAACCAGTCCTAAAAAAAAGCGGTTGACGCTCATGCGCTTGTACTTTATGATCGCTGCAACACTGGAAAGGAGGTGATTCTAAAATATATGAGTTCTTATCACAGTGAGGTGGCTGCGGCCTGACCTCTGAACCAGCAAACCGTTAGGATCTTGGTTCAGTAGTCTCACTGCAAAGTGCTCCTCCTTTCTGGAT
>DASROI010000234.1:0-2624 GCA_035646955.1 Pyrinomonadaceae bacterium | reverse complement strand
AGCTTGAGTGGGGCAATGGAAGGTCATTATCAAAACAAAAGGCCCGCGGTTAGTTTGCCGCGGGCCTGTTCGCTCTAAATCTAACTGAATTTAAGGATTGTCCGGCGTTTTCGTCGGTGTAGCACCGTCATTTCTCTTCAGTTTCGGTGGACCTTGCTGAGTTTCTGCCGGTTTCTGATCCCCATCTGTCGTAGTCGTCGAAGTGTCGTCCGGCGTTGGTGAACGTCGCTTTAGAGTCGGTCGGTCCGGAGCGTTCCCATTGTCACTACCTTGAATTGTGCCTGTCGCTGCTCTGGCGTTCGACAATTTGAGCAATCGACCCTTGACGCGCTGAAACTCGGAACTGCTGATAACGTACTCTTCGTGCTCCGGAAAACGGGCTGCAAGTGCCTGTGCCGACGCTCGTCGATCTGGCGGAGCCGGATGTGTCGCAAAAGCACGAGCAATAAATCCGGGTTTCTTCTTGTTCTTAGCCTCGAGTTTTTCAAACATTGTGGCCATTGCACCAGGATCGTATCCCGCCGCATACATGTACTGGACGCCCAGTTTGTCAGCCTCTTCTTCAGCACTACGACTAAACTTCATGAAAATGCCGAGCAGTCCGATACCCGCCGTATTCTGGTAAATCATTCCCGGAATGCCGCCAAGGAAAATCGAGCCGCCAATCGCAGCGTATTCCAGTAAGGTGGCTTTCGTCTGGTTTTCAACCGCGTGCCTGGCTGCTACGTGTGCGATTTCATGCGCCATTACGCCAGCCAACTCAGCTTCGTTGTCAGCAGCAAGTAAAAGTCCCTTGTTTACGTAGAAGAATCCACCAGGTAAAGCAAAAGCGTTAACCTCATCCGAATCAATGACCTTAATCGTAAATGGCACTTTCGCATCGGAATGCAGCACGATGTTTTGTCCGACACGGTTGACGTACTCAGTAATGATCGGGTCATCAATAAACTTTGCCTGGCGGTCAACTTCCGCAGCTGCTTCACGACCTTGTCGGACTTCCTTTTCGGTGGAGCCACTCATCTTGGCAATTAGGCCGGTATTTATATTCCTCTTTCCAATCATCGCGGGATCTTCGTTAGTGGCAAGAGGCTTGTTTGATTTCGGCGTAACAGGGGCAGCGGGAGTCGTCTGTGGCTTTTTTGCCTCGGCCGATTTCGCGTCAGCTGGAGTTGTCGTACTCGTCTGAGTAGTGCCGGCCTTTGAAGTCTGGTCTGTAGAATTAGTGCTAGTCTGCGCAACCGCTACGATGGAGCTGGCCAACAGCGATGTGGCTAGAATTAAGGCGCTGGTGGAGCGGTAGAAGAAGTTCATTTTCGAAAACCTCCAGATAACTTCCAAAAACGTGGCCGGACGCAAACGTTGGATGTGTCAATTTGTAAAGCGTTGCAGACCCAAAAACTACCAAAATCGACGTGACCTGAGGGTTAGGCGTTTATGATGTCGCTTTTCGCTTATTTCAGGGGCGCAGTCTATGATGCAATGGCTCGTGGACTGGTTGCGTGAAGCGCCTTAACTACTTTAGTCGGGAAGGGTTTCCTAGCCTGTCGCTCGAACCTGACACCAATATCGCCACTATAGCTTTACCCGGGTTAGTAGTAAACAGAAACCGGGGAATTTCAAAAGAGTTGTAGGGCATTCTTAGCTGTCACCCAGTCCTTGTCGATGCCCACAAGTCCGGAAGAATTCGCTGCGATCACCACAACCTATGAAGCAAACAATTGACGTGGCGATAATAGGAGCTGGACGCCTGGGAACGGCGCTCAGCCTCGCCCTTTCTCAGCAGGGCTACTCCATACGAACAATAGTGTCTCGCACGCCTGCTAGCGCGAAGCGTCTCGCTCGATTATTTCCAGCGGCAATGCCACTGGCGTTCAGTCAATTGAAGTTTCTAACTGTCCCCGATCTGCTTTTGATTACAACGCCAGATGATCAGATTTCAGCGGTGGCTGAGGCCCTGGAATCTCTTGATGTCCCTCAAGGAAAGCGACCTGTTGCGCTGCATACGAGCGGGGCGTTGTCGTCCGCTGCAATTTCAGACCTATCCAAACATGGATGGCAGGTTGGATCACTACATCCACTTCTCTCAATCAGTGACTTGGGCCACAAGGTGAATTTCGATGGCGCGTACTGGTGTATCGAAGGACAACCATTGGCCCAGCGCCGTGCAAAGGCCCTCGTACGCCGCCTCAAGGGAAAAAGCTTTTCCATTGGCTTGGAATATAAGGCTCTGTATCACGCGGCAGCCGTAATGGCTTCAGGCAATGTTGTATCGGTCTTTGATGTGGCTATCGAGATGTTGACAACTTGTGGGCTATCAAAGAGTGAGTCAAAGGAGGTCCTCGTACCCTTGCTCGAGAGCACAGTTCAAAGCCTTGAGGATAAAACGACTGCGGCTGCGCTCACCGGTCCATTTGCGCGCGGAGATCTCGAAACAATCAAGCTGCACCTGGAAGCACTGGGTCAAGTGAAGGATGAGGAGATATGTGAACTCTACCGCATTCTGGGACGACGCTCGCTTAAACTGTCAGCGAGTGCCGGCCTGAACACTGCAACCGCTAAAAAGATCAAGCGCATTCTAGAATAACCTTGGAGTGCGCCGGCCCGGCGGCGCTTTTTAAGCCTGT
>DASROI010000233.1:0-3123 GCA_035646955.1 Pyrinomonadaceae bacterium | reverse complement strand
TCAGAACTTGATGATCATTGAGACTCACCCGACGCTACCGCGAATCGGTACTGACCTCAATGAGCACCCGACGCTGCCGCGAATCGGTATTGACCTCGTTGAGCACCCGCCGCTACCGCGAATCGGTACTGACCTCGTTGAGCACCCGACGCTACCGCGCTTCGGTACTGATGACTTGGTCTCACACAACGTACTATTCGCCTATTCAATTGAACTTTGCGATGAGTTTAATCTTCGCTACTTCGCTTGACCATGTTCTCTCAGCTTAGTAGTATCGCCGCGTTACTAATCCCAGAAAACAGAAAGGCTCCTCATGTCCTTTAACAAAATAATTCTCGTGGGAAACCTTGGCCGCGATCCAGAATTGCGCTATACGCCGCAAGGAACTCCTGTCTGTAATTTTTCGATGGCTACGACTGAGCGGCGCAAAGATAAGTCAGGCGAAATGCAGGATCACACCATCTGGTTCAGGGTTACGTTATTCAACCGGTTGGCCGAGACCGCCTCACAATACTTGCACAAGGGAAAACAGGTTTACATCGAAGGACGTCTGCGAATGGAAGAGTGGACTGACCGGGATGGCAAACCACGTACTACCCTGGAAGTCACTGCGACCGAGATGCACTTCATTGGATCCAGGGGCGATGATGCTCCGCCAGTAGAGCGTGCGGCTTCGGCGGCTGCAGCTGCTCCGCAAGAGCAAGCAGACTTGTCGGACGAAGACATTCCATTCTAGGCAAAACTCAGACTCGCTAATTATTAGCAGTTGGATCGGTCTTTTTGTCGGCTGTACCCCAGCGACCGAAGTGTCGGAGTTTGTCGTAACGGCGAGTTAAACGCTCTTCCTGACTACAACTAACAGCCTCAGCCAATCGTTCGCTTAGAGCCGAATCGAGAAACCGTGCCGTCTGATCGTAATCATTGTGCGCGCCGCCTTCCGGCTCGCGAATGATCTTGTCGATAACTCCCTCTTCAAAAAGATGCTGGGCCGTAAGTCGCAAGCCTTCAGCTGCGCGTGGCGCCTGGGTCGAGTCTTTCCACAATATTGCCGCACAACCTTCAGGCGTGATCACTGAATAAGTGGAGTTCTCGAGCATTAGAACTTGATCGCCAACACCGATTGCCAAAGCGCCACCGGATCCACCTTCACCGATCACCGTAACGATTATCGGCACCTTGATCTTCGCCATCTCGCGAAGGTTATACGCGATCGCTTCAGCCTGACCTCGCTCTTCAGCGTCGATGCCCGGATAAGCTCCAGGTGTGTCGATGAACGTAAAGATTGGGCGTCCAAATTTTTCGCCAAGTTTCATGACTCTCAGAGCTTTTCTGTAGCCTTCGGGTTTTGGCATCCCAAAATTTCTGAAGCTGCGCTGCTTTGTATCGCGACCTTTCTGATGGCCGATGACAACTATTGGCAGACCGTGAAATCGCGCCAGGCCACAAACGATTGCCGGATCTTCCGCAAAACGCTTGTCGCCATGAAGCTCAACAAAGTCTTCGAACAACCTTTCAATGAGATCGAGTGTGTAAGGGCGATCGGCATGTCGCGCAAGCAATACTCGGTCAAACGCGGTTGGCGCTTTCTCTTCAACTTTGGCAGGTTCTTCGGGCTGCTTCTCTTCTTTAACTTTTCGCATTCGTATTTTCTAAAAAGGAGTCGATTGAATCTTTTCAAAAGTAACTGAACAGCCCAGATTCTTCAGGGCGAGTTCCAACTGCTCACTTCGTTTAACTTTCAACGCGGGATTCGCCTTGACGCGAACAATGGTCGCAGGATCAACTAAAGCTTCGACGGTTACATCACAATCACCTGGATTGGAACTCAGCAGGCTGAGAATCGAATCGAATAATGTCGCATAGTCATCGTGGGCCGGTGTTCGCAATACCACATATTCGCCGCTCTTTGCGGCCGCATCCAGACTCTGAACCTGGTCTGCAATTATAGTCGCCGGTCCATCATCGCTCAGCTCCAGACGACCCGTAATTATGACTGCGAGATCGCTCTGAAGGAGCGTCGAATGTTTTCGATAAACCTCGGGCCATAGCACGCATTTCGTGCCGCCCAGATCGTCTTCAAGACGAAGAAGAGCAAACTTATCACCCTTTTTGGTTGTGCGAGTTTGCAGTTCCGAAATGATTCCTCCAGACGTGACGCGAATACCTGTAGTCAGGTTTGGCAGCTCCGTCGATTTGATTGCCTTATATCCCTGCAAGATCTCGAAATAATTTTCAAGCGGATGTCCGGTGATGTAGAAACCGAGCGCACCCTTCTCCGCAGCCAACAACTCGGTATGATTCCAGCCCTTCGCGTTCGGCGGCAGTTCCTTTGAATAATCGATTTCCTCGGGTAGGCCTCCGAATAAACCGCTCTGACCCTGGATTCGTTCGCGCTTCGCTCGTTGAGCCCTCGACAGTGCCAGGTCAATAGAGTTAAACAAGCCGCCCCTCCACTCAGGAAGTGTACGCTCATCCTTAACCGAGTCGAAAGCGCCGGCGCTCACCAGACTCTCGAGCACTCTCTTGGTCGCCTCAACTCTTTCCGCAAAATCGAAGAATGACCGAAAGGGTTTAGTGCCCCGTGCTTCACAAATTGCTTTAACTATCGACTGGCCCAGCCCTTTTATGGCTGTTAAACCGTACCGGATGGCGCCATTCAGGGGCGTGAAATCTGAATTGCTCTCATTAACATCGGGCGGTAACAGGGATATTTTCTGTGCTTTAAGCTCTTTCGAGTACTTGAACACCTTTGCAGCGTCCTGAGCCTCACTTGAAAGGACCGCGGCGTAAAAGTGTTCCGGAAAATGGGCTTTTAGATAGGCGGTCTGGAAAGCCAGATATGCATAGGCGACGCTGTGGCTGCGGTTGAATCCATAATCGGAGAACTGCGCCATCAATGAAAATATCTTCTCCGCTTTCTCCTTCTTAATACCGCGCTCAATCGCCCCGTTGATGAACTTCTCTTCGTGTACAGCCATTTCCTCGCGCTTCTTCTTGCCCATCGCGCGCCGCATCAGATCGGCTTCACTAAGCGTGTATCCCGCCAGTCTCTGTGCGAGCTGCATGATCTGTTCCTGGTAGACGATAATTCCGTAAGTGTTACTCAGGATGTCTTTCATCTCA
>DASROI010000232.1:0-4241 GCA_035646955.1 Pyrinomonadaceae bacterium | reverse complement strand
GTGCGCCCGCGCAGCAGCTGCACATTCATTGTTCGGAAGTAATCGGGCGAGACGATTCCCCAATCAACGTTGATCTGCTCGCCGGGTTTTAGCGGCGAATGACCTTCAGGAAAGATGTCGTTCGTCCAGCCGTCTTCTGTGCCCGGCACGTTGTTCGACAAAGCAATTGCTTCAACGCCAGGTTGAGCTTTTACTCGCTCGAGGATGTTCTGGAGAAGGGCGTAAAACCTTGCGTTGTCTCGATAACGGTTTCGCGAAGGTCTTAGCTCCATAGTCAACACGTTCTGCGGATCAAACCCGAGGTCTTGATTAAAGAGCCGGAATAAACTCTTAACCAACAGACCAGCACCGATCAGAAGCGAGACTGACAGCGCAACTTCACAAACAACCAGGGCACTGCGCACGCGCTTCCCCTGTCGTTCCGTCGATGTGATGCTGTTGTCTTTTAGATTGTCCTGAAGCTGGACTTTGGAAAATCGGAACGCCGGGATCATTCCAAAGAGAATTCCCGTGAGCAACGAAATGCCAAGATTGAACGCGAGTACTTGATAATTCAGTTCCAGAAACTGCATTCGCGGAACAGTTGAGTGTTCAACCTTACTGAGGAGTGCAATGGCCCACCAGGCTAATAGAAGACCGACGAAACCGCCGGCGAGCGCTAACATCACACTCTCCACCAGCAGTTGTCTTGCTATTCGCCAACGCGACGCTCCAAGCGCGGCACGCACAGCTAATTCACGGCTTCTCGAGGCAGCGCGCGCGAGTTGAAGATTGGCCACGTTCGCGCAGGCGATGAGCAAAACGAGAGCAACGGCTCCAAAGAGAATCTGCAATGCCCAACGCACGTCGCCGGTGATGCTGTCCTGCAACGAGAGAACGTTAACCTTAGTAGCACCCGCGTTTTCGCCGGGATACTCGCGTCTGAGATCCTGCGAAATGCGCTGCATGTCAGTACGCGCCTGGTCCAGCGACACGCCTGGCTTTAATCGAGCGATAACATTGCCGCCGATTCGCACGTCACGGTTATTCCAGTTCATTGGTCCAACAAGTAGCCACAACGGCGGTGGGCCATGATGTTTGAACTCAGGATGCATGACGCCGATAATCGTGTACGACCGATCGTCGAGCGTTACTGAGCGACCGACGATCTGCGGATCCCCGCCAAAGCGCTCTTGCCAGAAAGCGTAGCTAATAATCGTGACTGGTGCTGCACCCGGTTTGTCATCTTCATCAGAGAAGTCTCGTCCCATCACGGGAGCGAAACGCATCACCCTGAAGTAGTCGGCAGTAACCATGCGCGCGTCGACACTCTCCGTCTCACCAACCCCAGTCATGTTCACGGACCAACCGCGAAAGAGCGACATCCCTGCAAACGATTGATTGCGCGTCCGCCAATCCTGAAAGTTAGGACAGGAAACCCAAAGGTTCGGGACTTCCTCGCTGCTCTCATTCATCCACACCAGCCGATCAGCCTCGGGGTAAGGAAGAGGACTTATCAGGACCGTGTAAATCACGCTGAACATCGCGGTGTTAAGACCGATGCCTGCCGCCAAAGTAACGACGGACAAAAGGGTGAATGCTGGATGCGTTCGGAACCATCGAAAACCGTAAATCAGATCTTGAATTAGATTCGTCATTGGAATTGGACTTTGGTCTTTGGTCTTTGGTCTTGGCCCTTTGGCGTTAGTTGGAGCTCTCATTCCCCCAGGGCTTTAAAGAGGCGACAGGTATCGTTCCGGTCGTTATGCAAAACGAGGTTCTGTTGTGGGGAGGTGGTTCCGCTCAAAGCGAGCACGAGGTCGACAGCTGATATTGAGAAATGCCGTATCATTCATATCCTCCTTCGACTGGCTCTGCGGCAGTCTATCACGCGTTGGTAACCACGGTGATTGAAGCAATCCAACGTTGCGCTTGACTGGCTCGCCCACACAACTTAACAACGGGCCCGCTCACGACGAGTCCGCTCCAAGCGAGGGATCACTGAGCCACATACTTGTTTTTCACCCGAATGTCACGACCTTTAAATGGTCCGGTTTCAAACTCGTAAATCTCCAGCTCAACGCAACTGCGATCAAACATCTTCGTCACTTCGCGAAAGTCCTGGTTCACGCGGCATAGCCCTTCAAACATCATCTGGTGCAACTGTTCGCTGGAAGCTAGTGGACCGGGAAGACTCTTGACCACCTCCAACCGGATCTTCAAACGCCGGTTGATCGCTTTATCTTCATAACTTGAGATCTGAAATGAGTTGATCTGTCTCGCTAAACTCAGATCTGCGTTGATGATCTCTTCAAGGTCCGTCGGGTACACCTTCGCGCCATAAAATGGCACGGTCAAGTCGCTGCGACCATGAATGAAAAGAATAGGAAAGTGACTTTGCAGTCCTGCCAGTTGAACAATATCGACCCCATACGACGCGAGCTTCTGTCGCAGCTGCGCATGCGTCATAACACCGCCAAGATCATGCAAGTTGTAACGTAGCTTCGGGGCTGCACTGGTTTGCCTGCCGATAGTAAAAACAAGTTCTTCTTCGGGAGTCGTCTCGATGACGTAATCAAGTGCGTTGTACTGAAAAATCATCGGGGGCAGCTCGCGTCCGAAAAGGCTCTGTGACAGCTTGCGATCTTTCATGCAAAGTCGACGCAGGTTGATAGTCAAATCGGTCTCAACACCGATATTGATCTCCAGATCCGACGCACCATAAGAGGAAATTACCGTTTGGAAATACTGTAACAGGTGAGTGCGCAATGGTTCGGAGATGCCTTCTCCACCGACGATCAAATCCAACCGGTATTTCTTGAGATCGAGCACCGTGGTATCGACAAACGATTTAATGAATGGTGGGTAGCCAAAAATCAAATAGCGATAATCAGCGCCAAACAGCTCCAGCGAATTTTCCAGTTTCTTTTGATCTGGCCCAATCGACTTGAGAATACCAACATCGACAAGTGACATTGACACATTCATGCCCGTGGCCCATGGGCCCAGCGCAAAACAATTCAGCAGGATACAGCCACTGTCGCGGTAGATTAGTTGATAATTGAGTTGGAGAATTCGCTTTACATCTTCGCGCTCCTCAGCGCTGCGCACCCAGTTGTTTGGCACGCCTGAGGAGCCAGACGATTCGTCAATTACGACGCCCGCCGGCGGCAGCTTGCCATAGTAACAACGATCCGCGAGTGAATATTTCTTGACGTAATTCTCCTTGGTCATGATGGGCAAGTCAGAGAGATTCCAGCGTCCGTTCTTTGGTGCCCCTGCGCTCTCGAGAAAAGCGTTATACGCGGGGCAGTGATCCTTCGCTTTCAGATAAACAGCGTGGGCCCGCAGCATTCCTATCCTGGCGAGAAGGGGTTGCAACGCACCGGCGCTAAGCAGCATGTAGGCTCGACGATCAAGACTGATAATTCTGCGAATGATCCAGAGCAACCAGAGCGTGGCTCCCGTCAGCAAACGATCAATCAACCAGCACCTCCTCGACTGTACGGCGATAACTCCGCGGCGGTACTTCTGAAAAGCCGATTCTGAAAATTAACCAGATGTTGGGAACCCTGAGCAGTTTTAAAGTCGATTCGGCCGCAGCCTTATTTGTTACCAGGTTTCCATAAGGATGAATGTAAAGATTGCGTTTCGCCAACTCTAACCAGAAGCGCATCAAGAAGCGTCCGGTTCTAAGCGCGCTATCAGGATCCCAGAATGGACCTGCGAGCATGCCAAGGGTTGGTACATGGCCCAACTGTGTGCGGTAGATCTTTCTAAGCAGCGCGCCGGTCACTGGAAGGTTGAGCAATTGAGGAGCTTGCGCCGCTAACCAGAACGACAGGCGCGAAGAATTCATGCAACGGTAATCCAAACCGTCGCGGGTTTGGCGTGAAGAGTGATCACTGAAGCGAAACCACTCCACGATCTCGTCGTGGTATGCGGGCACATTTAGATCTTCAAACACCGCCTCAATATTGCGCTTGAGAATCTGGTTAATGGTCGCAGGCGCGGTAACCTGTTCATACACTTGTCCCCATTCGCGTGCCAGTTTCGACAACGCGTCGACGTCATGTTTGGGAACGGATTGAGATGAGAACGAAATGCGCGAGGTCCGGCGCGTGCGGAACAATGCAAGGTCGACTGTTGAATCAGCAAGTTCGCCAGCAGATTGCTGAACGAGAGTCAATCTGGCAAACGGCAACAACTCACCCTCCGTTTTCGCAATGTGCTCGGGCGTAAATTTTGAGGCGGGTTGATAC
>DASROI010000231.1:0-9704 GCA_035646955.1 Pyrinomonadaceae bacterium | reverse complement strand
CATAAATTTAGGGGCTAGAGTCGATTGAGCCTCGAGCCTGTTTTATGCGCTCGAGCTGGTAGCGCGCGGCGATCTAAGCCATAGCTCGGCGATTGCGACAGGAGGAAACTCGACAGTGTCGGGCCATCAGCTGTTCCGCTGATGGCCCGATTTAACTCGTCAGGGGCCGTAAAAATGATTGCTGAGACAAAAATAAAAACAGCACAAAAGACTGCCGGTTTGGCAGAATTGCTCGAACCGCAGCCAACTGGCGCTGAGATATTGATCGAGGCCTTGTTATACGAAGGAGTCGACACGATTTTCGGCTATCCAGGAGGCGCCGTACTCCATATCTACGATGAATTGTGGCGAGCCCGGGAACGGATCAGCCACTATCTTGTCAGACATGAGCAAGGCGCAGTTCATATGGCCGAGGGTTATGCGCGCGTGTCAGGCAAAGTTGGAGTCGTGCTCGTGACGTCAGGACCTGGCGCCACAAATGCTGTGACCGGGATCGCAAACGCGTACATGGATTCAACTCCCATAGTTGTGATTACGGGACAAGTTCCGAAACACTTGATTGGCACCGATGCATTTCAGGAAGTTGACACGGTTGGCATCACGCGACCCTGTGTCAAACACAACTATCTCGTGCGAGACGTTCGAGACCTGGCTGCGGTCGTGCGAGAAGCGTTTCACCTGGCTCGCACCGGTCGACCCGGCCCGGTTGTTATCGACATTCCAAAAGACGTTACCGCAGCCCGCACTTCTTACTCTCGTTTGGACCACGTGAGTTTCCCCTTCTCTGCTGCGGGCACCGAACCAAATACACGAGCAATCCAGAATGCTGTCGCGGCGATGCTCAAGTCGAGTAGACCAGTACTTTACGTTGGTGGAGGCATTGCGAGCTCGGGTTCCGAGATGGAGTTACTGCGATTCGCTGAAGCTCTGGAGATTCCGGTAACTCCCACCTTGATGGGCCTGGGAGGGTTTCCATCCGGGCACACGCTCAGTTTGGGCATGCTGGGAATGCATGGCACCTACGCGGCCAACATGGCAGTAGCTGAATCAGACTTGCTGATTGCCCTGGGTGTACGCTTTGACGATCGAGTTACCGGCAAACTTGCGACATTCGCGCCGAATGCAAAAGTTATCCACGTCGATATTGATCCTGCCAATATTGGAAAGAATGTCACACCAAGTCTCGCAATAACAGCTGACGCGAAAGTGGCGCTCCAGGAGTTCCTGGCCGTCGTCGAAAAGCTCCCGGCAAAAGATCTAGAAAAAGGTGTAGCGCAGAAGGAGCTATGGTGGGAACAGATTAGAGATTGGCAGAAATCTCAACCGCTCCGTTTCTCAGGTTCGAGCGATCACATCAAGCCTCAGACCGTTATTCGTGAGCTTCATCGACTCACCGAAGGAAAGGCAGTCATAACTACCGATGTGGGCCAACATCAGATGTGGGTGGCCCAATTCTATCCGTTCACCAGGACCAGGCAGCTGATTACCAGCGGCGGTTTGGGAACTATGGGTTTTGGAGTACCTGCTGCCATCGGAGCGCAGATGGCGATGCGCGATCAACTGGTCGTGGCAGTCGTCGGCGATGGCGGATTCCAGATGACGAATCAGGAGCTCGCCACAGCGGTCCAATACAATCTCCCGGTCAAGATCGTCGTGATGAACAACGGCTATCTGGGAATGGTGCGTCAGTGGCAGGAAATGTTCTACGACCGCACTTACTCGGAGGTTGATATCTCTGTAGCGCCCGATTTCGTCAAACTTGCCGAGGCATACGGTGCGGCAGGATTTCGCGCCCGTAAACCGTCCGAACTACCCGCTGCATTGTCGGCAGCGTTACTTCATCCTGGAGTCGCCGTGATCGATGTCGTCGTTTCAAAGGAAGAAAATGTCTTCCCGATTGTTCCCGCCGGGGCCAACGCACGCGACATGATCGTTCAGTAAATTCATGCGTCATACACTTTCCATTATCGTCGCAGATCAGCCGGGAGAGCTTTCGCGGATCGTGGGTTTATTCAGCGCTCGTGGTTTCAATATCGAAACCATCTCAGTTGGCGAGACCCTGGATCCTAAATGGTCCAGGGTTACAGTTGTCACTCGTGGCGACGACAGGACCATTCAGCAGATTGTGAAGCAGTGTGAACGTCTCGCTCGAGTGCGCGAGGTGCATGACGTAACCACGCGACCTCATATCGAACGCGAGATGGCATTAATCACCGTTGCTGCGTGTGCCGGAATTCAACGGCAGGAAGTTTTGACCCTGGTAGGCGTATTTCGCGCCAAGGTCGTCGACATCTCGCACACACATCTGATCGTTGAAGCTTCGGGTAATAAAGACAAGGTGGATACGTTTATCGAATTGTTGCGGCCCATTGGTATCACCGACATAACTCGAACGGGCCATATTGCTATCAATCGCCTGGCAGCGACAGCTGAGACAATATCCGAAGAGGAAGCTCTCGACCTGGCAGCATTGCTGTAATCCCTCGCGATTATTATTGTTCAGAAAGGAATTTTTCCCATGCAGATCTATTACGACAAGGATGCAGACCTTAACTTGCTAAAAGAGAAACAGATTGCCGTAATTGGTTACGGTAGTCAGGGATTTGCTCAAGCAAACAACCTTAACGATTCGGGCTGCAAAGTGACTGTGGGGTTGAGGAGAGACAGCTCATCGTGGGAGAAAGCGGAAAGCGCCGGCCTCAGAGTTTTGCCGGTGGCCCAGGCAGCCGCCGAAGCTGACATTGTCATCATGCTGGTTCCCGATGAACTCGCTCCCGAGGTCTACTCCAAAGAAATTGCCGAGTCGATTACACCGGGTAAGTATCTCGCCTTCTCACACGGTTTCTCGATTCATTACAAATTTATTGAGGCGCCCGCTGACGCGAACGTTTTTATGGTAGCGCCGAAAGGTCCGGGCCACCTCGTGCGCCACGAATACGTGCGCGGCGCCGGAGTTCCCTGCCTACTCGCAATCAATCAAGATCCTACTGGCGACACCAAAGCAATCGGTTTAGCCTATGCATCGGCAATTGGCGGCGCCCGAGCCGGGGTCATTGAAACTACTTTTAGAGAAGAGACTGAAACTGATCTGTTCGGTGAACAGGCAGTGCTCTGCGGTGGATTGACCTCGTTGATTAAAGCCGGTTTTGAAACCTTAACTGAGGCGGGCTATTCGCCAGAGATGGCTTACTTCGAATGCTTACACGAGATGAAGCTAATCGTAGACCTGCTCTACGAAGGCGGCATTTCTGAGATGCGATATTCAATTTCCAATACGGCCCAGTATGGTGATATGACTCGTGGTCCAGTGGTCGTCAATGATGAAACTAAGCGACGCATGAAGGGTTTGCTCGCGGAGATTCAGTCGGGTGCGTTCGCTCGCGACTGGATGAAAGAGAATCGTAACGGCAAACCAAGGTTCCAGCAGCTTGACGAGGAAGCGCGTGAACATCCGATCGAACAAGTCGGCTCAAAGCTACGTGATATGATGCCCTGGCTCACAAAGAGTCGTTTGGTAGATAAAGCTAAGAATTGAGAACCGAGTCTTGGGTCAGGATCTAAAAAAGGAGAGCAACGCTCGCAGCCAGGCTATTACACGCGGAGTCGAGCGGACACCTAATCGCGCTATGTTGCGAGCCGTCGGGTTTCGCGACGACGATTTTGAGAAGCCAATCATTGGTGTGGCCAATGGCTACAGCACTATCACTCCTTGCAATGCCGGCCTAAACGGCCTCACCGAGCGTGCAGTGCAAGTGCTCAAGCAGTCTTCGACGGTGCCTCAAACATTCGGAACCATCACTGTAAGTGACGGAATCTCCATGGGCACGGAGGGGATGAAATATTCCCTCGTGTCGCGCGAAGTAATCGCCGATTCAATTGAAACCGTTTGTCAGGCACAAGCAGTCGATGGCCTGTTGGCTATCGGTGGCTGCGATAAGAACATGCCCGGCGCGATGATCGCGATCGCACGACTGAACATTCCTTCGGTGTTTGTCTATGGTGGCACGATCAAGGCGGGCCATTACCAGGGCGAAGATCTGACGATTGTCAGTGCCTTCGAGGCGGTGGGGAAATTTTGCGCCGGCAAAATTACCGAAACAGAGCTGGTTGAGGTAGAGCGCAGAGCTTGTCCGGGTGCGGGCTCATGTGGCGGAATGTACACCGCCAATACAATGTCATCTGCTATCGAGGCAATGGGCCTTAGTCTGCCCTATTCGTCAACGATGGCGGCTGAAGACGAAGAAAAGGCTACCAGCGCCGAAGAATCAGCTCGGGTGTTAGCAGAAGCCGTCCGTCGTGATCTACGTCCCGCACAACTCTTAACCCGAAAAGCTTTTGAGAACGCGATCGCGGTAGTGATGGCGGTGGGCGGGTCGACGAACGCGGTCTTGCATCTTTTAGCAATTGCTCACGCCGCGGGCGTCGAACTCTCGCTGGACGACTTCGAAGAAATCCGGAAGCGAGTGCCGTTAATCTGCGATTTGAAGCCTTCGGGCAAATACGTTGCCACAGATTTGCATAAGGCCGGCGGAATACCGCAAATAATGAAGATGCTCCTGGCGCACGGTTTACTTCACGGTGACGCTCTGACTGTTTCCGGGCAAACGATTGAAGAAGTCCTCAAGAGTGTTCCAGAAGCTCCGCGCCTGGACCAGGATGTCATCAGACAGTGGGAAGATCCTGTTTATGCTGAGGGGCATCTGGCAATCCTTCGAGGCAATCTTGCTACTGAAGGCGCCGTCGCGAAAATTTCAGGAGTCAAGCACAAGCAAATCACTGGTCCTGCTCGAGTCTTCAACTCAGAGGAGACGTGTCTGAAAGCAATTCTGTCGGGAGAAATAAAGGCCGGCGATGTTCTTGTGATCCGGTATGAAGGTCCTAAGGGTGGCCCGGGTATGAGAGAGATGCTTGCTCCGACTTCGGCGATAATTGGAGCGGGACTGGGTGACTCAGTTGGGTTGATCACAGATGGACGTTTTTCGGGTGCCACGTATGGAATGGTAGTTGGCCATGTTGCGCCTGAAGCTGCGGTCGGTGGGAATCTGGCGATCATTGCCGAGGGAGACTCGATCACGATCGACGCGGAGCGGGGGTTGTTACAACTAAATATTCCCGACTCCGAGCTTGCGCGGCGCCACGAGACGTGGAGTCCACCGCCTGCTCGGTACCAAAGTGGTGTACTCGCCAAATATGCCAAACTCGTCAGCAGCGCCAGCCTCGGCGCAGTAACCGACCTAAACCTCACGGACTAAACCAAGAAAATCTCTGCGTCTCTCTGCGATGATCTCCGCGTCTCTCTGCGTCTTCGTTCTATCACTAAGTTTTGCTCACGGATCCAGGTTCAAGCCAACGCAGAGAGACGCGGAGATCACGCAGAGAGACGCAGAGAAGCGCGTAGTTACCAAGAGGTGGTGAGAGTGTTTCGGAGACTGCACTTGACCGGTGCCACGAGTAGCCCCTAAAGTGATTCATTCCAAAAACGACGATATTTAATCTCTCAGGAACCAATCACTGTGCCAATACGAATTGAAAACCAGTATGAAGGCGCCCTACCAAAAGGCGCTATTGAACAAGTAGAAGGTGCTCTGGAAAGTCTGCCCCGCGAACACACTCGAGGTATCGAACGCGTACGACTAGTTCCCTATATTTCGGATCCCAGAATCAAAGGCCAGTTTCAGGCCACTGAATTACCTGGTCTCTATCATCCGCGCCAGGGTTCCCAAGGCCCCTGGCTGGAAATCGCTATCAACGTCCTGCTACCGGCCGATAAGCCGTTTCATAAACGGATCGTTCCGAGACTTTCATTCAAAAGCAATCTCGTCGCCCTCGTCTTTTCTCTCGTCGGACAACACTATCACTTGACCTTGCGCCACTCGTTGAAACGAACTCAGCTTGAACCGGCGGTGCGTATGTATACGGAGAAACAGTTGAAGGCCTGGAACGAAAAGAAGCACAGTTTCAGGGCGAAGTTATTCAAGCCACTGCAACCGACCTTTGAACGGTGGGCGAAATCCTTACAGAAGCGGGCCGTCGCAGAAAAGAAAAAGAGCCTGGCGAAGTAGCTCAGCTCACCGGCGTATCATCAATTTCGTCGGCCACTGCTCGCAAAATCAAAGCAACTTCAGCGTCGCTTACTTCATTGGCTTTGAACCTGACTTCTAGGTTGAAGTCTTTGTCGGGAGACGCGTATTTAAAAGTATAGGGCTTCGCCACCGGGACTACGCGTGGTCCCATTTCCTGGCGGCGGACCTCGCGAGCGTCGTTACGCTTGAGACCTTGCGAGGCAATCTGCTTCGCAAACCCCCGCATTGAGTCGTCATCGGGCTGCCTCACTATTTGCAGTAGGAGTGATTTTGCATTGATCTCGGCGTCCCGACAGATTGCTCTAACATCGGCAGGAATTCTAGCGATAGCCATTGCTTCAGTGACCGTCGATCGACTTTTCCCGACTTTGCGCGCGACGTCATCATGCGTATAGCCAAAACGATCGCACAACGCTAAAAGGCCATCAGCTTCTTCCCAAACAGTTAGATCTTTGCGCTGCATGTTTTCGATTAGCGCAATCTCAGCCACCGTGCCTTCATCAACTTCCATCTCGACGCAGGGCACTTCTTTGAGTCCTGCCTTTTGCGCTGATCTCCAACGACGCTCGCCAGCGATGATCATCCATCTACCCGTCAACCGGTTCGGTTTAACCAGCAGTGGTTCCAAGACTCCCTTTTCGGCGATCGAAGCTGTCAATTCGGTTAGATCCCCGAACTCGGTACGAGGCTGTTCGGGGTTTGGCTCCAGCTTCTCGACTGGAATCATTCTTCCAATCTGTGCAGGCCGATGTTGGGCCAATTCTTCGACGTAGTGCGCGTCGTGACGCATTTGCAGCCCAGTGGGCAATCCCCTTTTAGACACGGCTCATTACCTCTTCACAAAGTTTTGCGTACTCAATTGCGCCGGATGAATTAGGAGCGAAACTGAAGATAGATTCCTTGTAGGCCGGTGATTCTTCCAGTCTCACACTTTTGGTTATGACAGTTTCAAATAGTTTGGTGCCAAATACACTCTTAATCTGTTCGTGCACTTCACGGGCCAGCGTCGTTCGCTTGTCATGCAGAGTAACCAGTACTCCGAGCAGTTCCAGATTAGGATTGGGCCGTGCTTTAACTTTTTCGATAGTCTCCAGCAGATCGTCTGTTCCTTCCAATGCAAAGTATGACGATTGGATCGGAATCAGCACGTGTGAAGCCGCAACCAGGGCGTTGACAGTTATTAGACCCAGCGTCGGCGGTGTGTCTATCACAATCACGTCATAGATCTTCCGGAAGGGTTCGAGTCGATCCTTCAATCGGAATGGTGCGTCGAAGTCACCGACGAGTTTGGACTCGAGTTTGGCCAGGCTGATTCGCGCTGGAACCACGTCGAGATTCTCGACCGGCGTCTTGTAGACCGACTCCTCGGCTGGAGCTTGTCCATCCATCATCAATTCGTAGATGGACCTCTCGATGGTCTGTGGATCGATATAAGAGATAGAACTATTTGCCTGAGGATCGAGGTCTAAAAGCAGGACACGTTTTCCCAGACGGGCGAAGGCGGCAGCCAGGTTTATGGCCGTGGTAGTCTTCCCTACCCCGCCTTTTTGATTGGCGATGGCAATTACCATTCGCTGCACTGTGGCAAACACTCGCTTGGTGGGTTCATGGTCATAGGTTTCAAATGCTCACATCGGTAGATCGCCAGCTTCTCCGATTACATCAGGCCAATCCTCTTCCGTTGCACTAGTCTCGGTCTCTTCAACATCTTCAGTCGGCAAAGTGTTACGAGATGCTTTAATCACTTCCATGTCGACGTAGATTGGACAGTCGGCGCGAAGGGCCAGGGCAATTGCATCCGAAGGTCTTGAATCGAGTACCATTCGATCCCCGTCGCTGTTGCGCATTTCAATAACTGCGAAGAAGGTATTATCGCGCAGGCTGGTTACTACCACACGTTCAACTTGAATTCCAAGCTCGGTAAGAAGGTTGCGCAACAAGTCGTGAGTCATTGGACGCGGTGGAGCGATCTTTTCAATTTCAAGTGCAATAGCGTTTGCTTCGTAAGCTCCAACCCAGATCGGTAGCATCGTCTCGCCTTCAACATCTTTGAGGATAATGATTGGCGTCCCGCTGTTGGGATCCATCATCAGCGCTCTAATTTTGACTTCGATTTCCATATTCCTACCCCTTACGCTACCACTCAGCAATTAACCAACTTGCCGTACAGACTATTTGTCTTCGCTGCCGTCACCTGGACGTTGACTATCTCACCTTCAAGTGTTTTGTACCCTTCAAAATTTACCACCTTGTGGCAGGTGGAGTGACCCATGAGATCATTTTCTGACCTTGAGCTCTCGCGCTCGACGAGTACGCTGACCGTTCTTCCTATGTAGTTTTTGAAGATCTGATCCTGAGCTTTTCGATGTTCTCGTTCCAACTCGAGAAATCTTGCCGTCTTTTCACTCTCCGGTACATTATCAGAAAAACCCGCTGCCGGAGTTCCAGATCGTTTTGAATATTTGAAAAGATACAGACTATCGAACTGGCAACGCTGGACCAGCTCCAGAGTTTGTCGGAAATCTTCATCGGTCTCACCGGGAAAGCCTACGATGATGTCACTTGTTAAGGCCAGGTGCCTCGACGAAGTTTTGATGCGATCGATCTTCGCCAGATAGTCTGATTGCTTATGGCCGCGACGCATAGCCTTGAGAACACGATCGCTACCCGACTGGACGGGCAAATGAATCCAATTGCAAAGGTTTTCGTTTTCTTCGATTGCGTTGACGATGTCGCTGTGAAAATCGCGTGGGAAGGAGGTTGTAAATTTAATCCTTGGCATCCCGGTAGCGGCTACTGCTCTGAGTAACCTGCAAAAAGGCGTCGCGCCTGAAAAACCTTCCAATCCAGCTTCTACGCCGGGACGATAGCTGTTGACGTTCTGACCTATAAGGTGAATTTCTTTGTAACCCAGAGCTTGCAACCGTTTCGTCTCGTCGATTATCTCGCGAGCCGGCCGGCTACGCTCACGTCCACGGGAATAGGGAACGATGCAGAAGGAACAGAATTTATTGCAGCCTTCGATGATTGGTATGAAGGCGACGTGTGGTGAATGGCGTTCGACCGGTGAAACATCCCAGGTTTCGTGTTCGCCCCGCTCTTCAAGATCAATTACGCGCTTCTCACCAGCCTGGGCTCGCTCGATCATCTCCGAAATGCGATCGGTGGCGCGAGTGCCGATAACCATATTGACAGTGGGTGAGTTAGCAAAAATTGAGGTTCCTTCAAGTTGAGCTACACAACCCATTAAGCCAACTACTCTTGGCCGGCGATTTGACTCCTCTGCACGCAACTCGCCAATTCGAGTGTAAGCTTTTTGCTCTGCTTTTTCGCGCACTGAACAGGTATTTAAAAGAACGACATCGGCCACTTCCGAACTATCACAGATATCATAACCGGACGCTCGAAGACCTGAGGCTGCGCGCTCAGAATCAGCGACATTCATCTGGCAACCAAATGTCTCGATGTAGACCTTAGGCTTCATTGTTAATCCGGCTTCGACGTAGCGACAGTCTATCAGAAATCATTTGCGAAACGCGATAGTCTCAACTCTCTGTGCTGTCTTGGTTTTCGGCGCTCCCGTCAGTACTGATTTGCGGTAGCGTCGGGTGAGTCTTGATG
>DASROI010000230.1:0-4478 GCA_035646955.1 Pyrinomonadaceae bacterium | reverse complement strand
ACCTGGCGGAGATCGAGATCGATCTGCTTACTCCAACGATTCACCACGATTCGCACTTTCTTTCTCGGGTAGCCGAGTCGATCAAAAATTTCCAGAGCGCGTTGCGTACTACGAATCGCGGGAATGTCGAGAGTTAACACGAGTACTATTTCGTCAGACTGATCGAGAGCGGCGAGCGTGATCGAGTCAAACGTGTGCTGTGGATCGAGAACAATGTATTCGTAGGATTCGCGAAGTTTCTGCAGCACTTCGAAGATATGCTGCGGTTCGATTTCGTCAGCCGAGTCGGCTTCTTTTGGAGCCGCGAGGAGTGACAACTTCGATGAGTGCGGAGTCACGAGACTGGCGATCAATTCATCGTCTAGCCTTGAACGCTTCTCGACCATATCTGCAATCGAGTACTTCGCTTCGACCCCTAAGAATAGAGGCAAGTCACCGGCTTGTAAGTTCAAGTCAACTAAACAGGTCTTAGCTGACAGTACGGCCGCCAGGTTAGTTGCAATAAAGGAAGTGCCACAGCCACCCTTACTCGAAAAGACCGCAATCATCTTTCCTTTCTTCTTCGGAGCTTCGACGTGAGTGGTGGAGAAGTCTGAAATGCGGTCCAGGACCGTGCGTAGTTCCTCAGTACTGATCGGAATGCGCAGAAATTCTTTCGCTCCTGCTCGCATACTCCGAATGATCAGATCCGGCGAAGCGTCCTGCGCAGCGGAAATGATCGCAGTACCGGGACGTTCCTTGTTCACTCGCTCGATGAACTTCAGAGCTAATTCCGGATTGGACCCAAGGGCGATGATGGCTGCACTTGGTTTCAAACGAAGAATCTCGTCCAATAACTGATCTGTATCGTTACCACCAGCGAGTAGCTGAGCGCGCCCTTCTGCAGACAGGGCGCGTCGAATGTCCTTGAATTGGTTAAGGTCCGTACTTAAGACAACGAATGAGATTGGCTGTGTCATGATTTTAGGTTTTGGGGGAAGGTGCTTGGTCCGTTCACTTGTTTGCCGGGACTAGCCCAACGCTTTCGGCGGTGAGCGTAGTCGTGTAATTAGGCATGGTGATCGTGGTACCGACGATCGGGATCACGAATTGGAATTGATAGCCGGTGATGCTGACCGACACAGTACCCTGATTGATCTGGTAGGGATTTGAGTAATTCACTGAGACGTTGCCGGTCGATAGGTTAGGAAGTAATGGTTGGCCGCTGCCGGCGGGATTGCCATAAACGACCATGTTTTGAACGCTTCCGCTATCGCCTTGAGCATGCAAGGTTGCGTAGCGCGCACCTCGTCGAGCGGCATCCGACAGGGCGTTGTGCGTCCACAACGCGCGACCAAACTCAAGAACGGCGAACATTGCTGTTAGGAATACTGTGGCGCCGATGGCAAATTCGACCAGCGTCGACCCTCGTTCATTAGACTTGCAGGATTTGATACGGATCATTTCAGCCCTTTCTAAACCGGGGGCTGCGTGAGCAGGAATCTCATCGTCACGCTCGGCTTCACATCTACTGCGGTTGAAATCGTCGTACTCTTGAGCATTTTGCCCAGGTCGAACACTGGTACGTGCTTGTAGTTGACGATTGAGACGGTTACGGTTTCCGGCAACACCGGCACTCCACCCTGTCGAGTGATCTGAACATTAGCCGTGGAGAGACCACTGAGTACTGGAGTTCCGCTGCCGGCGGTATTCCCGTAAACAACCAGGTTCTTTGCAATTGAGTCGTTTGCAGCGCTCACCTTTGCGGTCACCAGGTATCGAGCAGCAACGCGGGAAGCTTTTGCCACTGTCGTGTACTCGTAGAAATAACGACCAAACTCGGCAGTAGCGGCAAACAACAACATGAACAGGGGCAACACAACCGCGAGTTCAACAAGCTGAACTCCGCGCTCGTCACGGCGAAAGTTTTGAAAGCTGTGAAGCCTTCGCCAGCGTCGAGCATTTCGAATTTTTCTTATGCGGTAATGCATTTTGTCACCACCTATTTGTAGAGAACTGGGATTGCCAACAGAGCGTTACCTGGCCCAGCATTTGGGTCATAGCCACCTGAACCGCTGACAACGATGTCGTCGATGTACTCGGCGACGATATCGCCACCGTTACCTGAGCCAACCTTGTTCTGCAAAAAGAACTGACCAAAGCGATTGAAACGGACCACGTTGCGGCCCTGGTCATATTCCGCTGCCTTCACAATCGGAATAACGACGACACGTCTGTAGTCAATGCCTTGATGCGAAGGTGCCTGCAGCGGACTGCGAGCCTTGTATTGGTCGTAGTTGATTCCTTCTTTGATATTGGTATCCGGGGGCATCGAATCGGGATCTACCTGCGAAGTTTGAAATTCGTCAAAACGCGTATTCAATCCCTGACGCACTGCGCCGGCCGTAACACCAGTCTTCGTGTCGACCGCATACTCGGCTCCAGGTGAGGCGCAAAGATCTACGCCGCTGCCCAAGCCGATACGAACGTCCTTACCACCCGATCCGGCCACTGCCAGAATCTGGTAGTTGCCTGGCGAAACACTGCCCTGGGAACCGGCCCTAATCGTGTAGGTCTGACCCGGAGCCATCGGCACGTCATAGTCGATTACCGAAACCGGCAACCAATTACAGAAGACGTTGAGTGGCACTGAAAAACCGGCCGTTGCAGTTGCACTGATAGTCTTGCTTTTACCGAGTACAGGTGCGGCAAAGGACACCGCGATCGTTTCGGCCGGAGTTGTTACTTGAACGAAGCGTATATTTGCGGGCGATGCTTTCGCAGCTCCCTCGCTCATGTATGGACCATCCAGGTTCACAGCGAACAAGACGTTCGCCCGTGGAAACGTGACGCCCGTCTTGTTGAAGTCGTAGTTGTTCATGGCCTTTACTGCGCGGTCGGTAGCATCAGAGATTCCGGTTGGGGAGGCATTCAAGCCGGATACTCCCGCCAGAGCTGCGGCATCAGCTGCGTTCTGCAATTCCGTTTTGGTCAAGTAGAACCTGCTGATGTCAACTCCTAAGCCAACCGCTAGTAAGACCGTTAACATTCCCATTGCGGATGTTGCCAAAATCGATCCGCGTTCTTTCTCTCGCCTGCTGTTACTGCTTTTTACTTTCACGTTTGCCTCCCTTTTACTTGTGACGTTTTCAGCAAAGTGCGAGGTCCGGGGCTATGGAACTAGTTCGAGTTTTGCAACCCTCGCTACTGGCAGCTGAGGATTGATTACACGAACGCTTGAAGTACTGCTGGTTGATGTGCCCGTCGCATTGGTGTCCGTGGTTGTTTTGGGCTCAGCCTTTTTAGCTGGCTCAACAACTTTCGGAGCGGCTTCGGTCTGTCCGGTTACCTTGTAACCAGTCTGGCCGGAGATGCCTTCGCCCTTAGGCTCGACGCCTAATGGCGAACCATTCTTCAGACCATCGATACCGCGCATCTGCGGAATGTCGTCACGATTAACTGGCTTGACGATCTGCGCAGTGACGATGAACATCAACTCTGTTTCATTCTTCTGGAACGACTTCGACTTGAAGAGGTTTCCGAGGATTGGCACCTGGCTGAGTACAGGAACTTCTGAAATCGATTTGATTTCGCGATTGTCCAACAGTCCGGCCAGTGCAAAGCTCTGTCCGTCTCTCAATTCAACGCCAGTCTTAGCGCGCCGGGTTAAGAGACCGGGAATCAGGAATCCGTCAAACTTCACACCAGTGTTGAAATCGATGGTGGAAACTTCCGGAGTCAGTTCGAGACGAATATGATCTTCGTCAATGATGGTTGGTTTGAAGGTTAAGCGAACGCCATATTCCTTGAATACGATGGTGACGCCGACGTTGGTGCCATTGGATTGGATAACCGGGATGGGAAACTCACCACCGGCGAGAAAACTGGCTTCCTGACCATCCATCGCGATGATGTTTGGTTCTGCAAGCTCACGAACTGCACCCTGCGTTTGCAACATGCGAAGCATTGCCAGCGTGTTGCCACCCATGAGCAGCAGGTTCAATGCCGGAGTTAATGGACCACCGATGATTCCGCAACCGGTACACAACGGTCGTGGCTGCGAGATAGGGTCAGTCAGTCCGCTTGGACCGGAACCACTATTGAGATAACCGCCGTGGCTCGGCGCACCCTGATAGGTAAACGAGGTACCAATATCCTTCATGCGGTTGCGCGAAACTTCTGCGACACGCACCTGCAGTTGAACTTGCGTTGCAGCTTTGGTCGGTGATGACAGCATGTTCACGGTTTTGAAACCGGCTGCTTCGACGACGTTCTGTACCTGTTTCGAGGTGCCGTTGTCAGCCACGCTGCCGGAAATAACGACTGAACCATTTGCTTGACTCAGGCGGATGTCGTCCTTCGGGAACAGTGCACGAATCTGTGAATCGATCAGCGAAAGATTCGCACGCACGAACACGTCAAACACGAGGAACTGGCCACCGGTCTGCTCCCATGCGATAAAGTTGACTTGGCCGAAGCCTTTTCCGTTGACGAGTACC
>DASROI010000229.1:0-10081 GCA_035646955.1 Pyrinomonadaceae bacterium | reverse complement strand
TTTAAGTATCGAACAAGGGGGAAAAGAAGATGTTTGACTATCTAATTGTGGGCGCCGGTTTTGCGGGCAGTGTATTGGCTGAACGCTTAGCTGCTGGTTCCGACAAGAAAGTGTTAATTTGCGATAAACGTCCTCATATCGGCGGCAATGCTTACGACCATTACAACGAAGCCGGTATTCTCGTTCATAAGTATGGCCCGCACATATTTCACACGAATTCGCGTGAAGTCTTTGAATACCTTGGTCGCTTTACCGAGTGGCGACCCTATCAACATCGAGTGCGCGCCAGTGTAGATGGACAAGTCGTTCCAATTCCGATCAACCTGGATACCATTAATACTCTATACGGCCTGAGTCTGACGTCATTTGAGGTCGAGGAGTTTTTCAAGAAGGTTGCAGAGCCCGTCGAACGAATACTTACCTCCGAAGACGTGGTTGTCAGTAAGGTGGGCCGAGAGTTGTATGAAAAATTCTTCCGCAACTACACCCGCAAACAATGGGGACTCGATCCGTCTGAACTCGATGCCAGTGTGACGTCGCGAGTGCCAACCCGTGCGAATCGTGACGATCGATATTTTACGGATACATACCAGGCAATGCCTCTTCATGGGTACACCCGCATGTTTGAGAACATGCTGGATCATTCAAACATCAAGATCATGCTTAATTGTGACTATCGTGAAATTGAAAAAGAAATTTCGTTTCGCGAGATGATATACACCGGTCCAGTAGATTCTTACTTCGATTATTGCTACGGAAAGCTTCCGTACAGGTCACTTGAATTCAAACACGAAACGCATGACAAGGCCGCTCACCAAGCTGCGCCGGTAGTAAATTATCCAAACGAACAGCTTTACACGCGTATTACCGAATTCAAGTATCTCACCGGGCAAGAGCACGCCAAGACGAGCATTGTCTATGAATTTCCCAAGGCTGAGGGTGACCCCTATTATCCGGTGCCGCGCAAAGAGAATGCTGACCTTTACACGAAATACAAAGCGCTTGCCGATGGAACACCTAAGGTCCATTTTGTCGGCCGGCTCGCAACTTACAAGTACTACAACATGGACCAAATCGTCGCGCAGGCACTTACGACTTACGGAAAGATAATGAATGTAAAACGAGCCCAGGCACTCGTGATGAGGTCAGAACCTTCGGGCAATGGCAACGGTCATGGTAATGGCAATGGCAACGGCAGACTCTCGAAGGAAACACTGTTGCGTCAAGAGTTAACTCTTACAGCCGAACGAGGGAACGTTCATGGTGATGCACGCTCCTCTGTTCGATAGCTTTTTTCAGGGTGGCTTCGAATGTTCGACTCATCGTTTGCGGAGTGGCAAGCGATTGGATGAGATAGCCGCTACACGCCATGACACTTTTGCACGCCTGGACTATCTGCGCCTTCTCCAACGAGGAATGCGTACGGCTCGTGAAGGTTTGCGGTGGCATTTGATTGAAGCAAGTGCCGGGAAATATGACTTTGCGAGTGCCCTCGGTTTGATGAGAGCCGCGGATGAGACAGGCGTGCAATTGATTTGGGACTTGTGTCACTACGGTTGGCCGGACTGGCTCGACATTTTCGAACCCAGATTCGTGGATTCCTTTGCGCAGTTGGGCCACGAATTTGCGAAGCTGTTGAAGGAAGAGAGTGACCGCCTCCCAATAATTTGCCCGATCAATGAAATATCCTTCTTCTCGTGGGCCGCAGGCGAGTTGGCCCATATGAATCCTTACGCGCTCGGGCGTGGTGACGAGTTAAAAGAGCAGTTAGTCAGAGCATCGATTGCCGCAACGGAGGCAATCTGGAATGTCAATCCCGAGGCTCGAATAGCTCAAATTGATCCGGTCATCAATGTACTACCAGAAGATCCGGCGAACCCAATGCAGGTTAAGGCCGCGGAAGCTTATCGTCTCTCGCAGTACGAGGCGTGGGACATGATTGGCGGACGTATGAAGCCGGAACTTGGTGGGAACGAAAAGTATCTCGATATCATCGGCGTCAATTACTATGTTCACAATCAATGGATCCTGGGTGGTTCATCCGTCGCCCCTGACAATCCCCGTTACCGGCCCTTTCGAGAGATCGTCCAGGAAGTCTATCAACGTTACCAGCGTCCACTCTTTGTCGCCGAAACCGGCATCGAGAATGAAGCGCGTCCTGCGTGGCTCCGATACATAGGCTCAGAAGTCAGAGCGGCAATAATGAGTGGAACTCCAATTGAAGGGATTTGTTTGTACCCGATACTCAATCATCCTGGTTGGGAAGACGATCGGCATTGTCATAATGGTCTTTGGGACTATCCCAACGACAGTGGAGAGCGAGAGATATATATTCCCCTCGCAGAGGAGCTGGGCAAACAAATGACCGAATTCGAACAGCTATTTGAGTCTTTAGGAAACAAAAGATGAAGAGACATAATGGTTGAGTGCGAACGAACCGGGGGGGTGAAATGGTTTTCAGAGAGCGTGGTATTTACAGGTTGCCAAATGGTCGTGAACTGATCGTACTTAGGAATGACGAGGAAGGGAGCGTCTTGTTTGGTCCAGTTAATTCCGAGCGAAGTGAGATGGGCGAAGTCTTAATAAACAAAGCGGGACGATTAGTGTACCAGGGGAAATTGACTGCGTGGGACACTACGAACCTGACCGACACCGGTCAAACCTCAAGAGATATTCCCGCCCAATCGAAAGATAGTTCGCCGCAACCAGAAATAAATCGATGATGTCAGACAATTCCCACATTCCGAGACCCGAATATCCTCGGCCAGATTTTGTACGACCTTTGTGGCTCAATCTCAATGGCGAATGGGAATTTGAGTTTGATGACGCTAACGAAGGTTTGCAGTTAGGTTGGTACGATGGCCGTAAGCTGACTCGTCGAATTGTCGTACCCTTTCCTTACCAAAGCGAGCTGTCTGGCATCAATGACAAAAGCATCCACGAGTTTGTTTGGTATGCACGGACCGTCGAGCTTTCAAAAGAGGATTGCGAACGCGATCTGCTCTTGAATTTTGGGGCCGTCGATTATGCCGCTACGCTCTGGGTCAACGGGCATGAAGTAGGACACCACCAGGGTGGTCACGTCCCTTTTCAGTTCGATGTTGCACCTTACGTGAAGCCTGGAGCCAACCGATTATCGATTCGCGTAGAAGACCGGCAGGACCCGCAACAGCCTCGCGGAAAACAGTCACACACCGGAATGCCTTACGGTATCGATTACTACTGCACAACTGGTATCTGGCAAACAGTGTGGCTGGAGCCCGTTCCTGCGATGCGAATTGAAGAGTTGAGGGTAAATACCGACCCGAGGCGAAATATTCTGGACGTTACGGTTTTTCTTCATGCCCCTTCCAGCGAATGGAGGGTAGAAGTTGAAGTTCTAGAGGAAGGAAAGTTGGTAGCGACGGCTGAGGATACGACTGCAGTTGCGACAGGGCGTCTGCGCTTAATAATTCCTTACGCGAAGCTGTGGTCGCCAGAGAATCCCAACATCTATGATTTGCGAATTCGTTTATTTGATGGCGACACATTATTGGACGAGGTTACCTCCTACGTCGGTTTACGCGGAATAGAATTACGAGAAGGACAGCTGTTTTTGAATGGCAAGCCAACGTATCTCAAGATGGTGTTGGACCAGGGTTATTGGCCTGAAAGTTTACTAGCTGCGCCTTCGGACGAGGCACTACAGACTGATATCGGGTGGGTCAAGATGTTTGGCTTCAACGCGGTGAGAAAACATCAGAAGATCGAAGATCCGAGATGGCTATATTGGTGCGATCGGCTGGGCTTGATGGTTTGGGAAGAAATGCCGAACGCTCGAGAATGGTCTTCAAAGGCAGAGGAACAACTGCTGGCTGAATGGCAGGAAGCAATAAGAAGGGATTACAACCATCCAAGCATTATTGCGTGGGTACCCGTAAATGAAAGCATGGGCTTTCCTGGTCTCGCCGAACAACATGCAGGGCAGTACGCTTTTATTGAACGCATGGTTCGATCTACAAGGCGGCTGGATTCAAGCCGACCTGTTATTGATAACGATGGATGGGAACATACCGACATAACGGATATCTGTGCAATTCATGACTACACGCCGACGGCGGAAAAACTGCAGAGTCGGTACAAAGAAATGCTTAACGGTGGACAATTACCTCTCAAGGTTTGGATTAGTGATAAACCACTCTTTGCGCGGGGCTCAAAGTATCGCGGTCAGCCTATTGTTCTTTCGGAGGTGGGAGGCTTTCTCGCGATCCCCAGGCATATTCCGCCTGAAAAACGCGATCTGCTCTACCAGTTTTACGATTCGTTTCAAACACCTGAGGAACTGTTGGAGAAGTATCGGGATCTAATCAAAGGCATTGCTTCACTGAATTTTCTTGCTGGTTTCTGCTACACACAACTCACTGACATTGAACAGGAGATCAATGGTCTACTCACATATGATCGGCACCCGAAAATCGCAAGTGAAGAGGTAGCGGTCATTCATCGCGAGTTGTTCAAAGATAAGAGTTAACCTATAGCCCCTGCGCGATCTGCAGGTAGACTGCTCGGATCTGACTCTCGTAATCCTTCTTTTGTTTGAAGAGATTTTGGAACAACTTCTTTGGATTAGCTGCTTCCGCAGGATCCCACCACCCAACCTGGTTCAAATGATCTGCTGGTAATGGAAAATCATTTTGCACGACAGCTTTTCGACTCCCATCATTTGCGACAAGCTCTCTTGTCCATGACTGAGAGGTGACTGGCACGAGGCCATCATTCTTTCCTTGTTGCTCGCGAAGAAAAATCCAGGAAGGGACCAGCGGCGCGAAGACTAGATGAAGATCTTCAGCGCTGGCAAAGGTCTTATAAACCACATCGTTTGTAGCTTCTTGATGTTCCGCGCGCCGGTTGAACTCTTCACAGGGGCCGGTTCTCAAATCATCGAAGCCATCCATATTGAGAACCGGGCGCAAGCCTTCTTTCAAAAAGAAGCCGCCATGATCAATTACGTGATCGGCAAGAACCGTCCCTCGATGAGGGGTACCGATAGTTGTCAAACTGGCCACTCTTTCGGCCATTCCTTTATCAACAATCATATGCCTGGCGTCGAGGCCGCCCATGCTGTGAGCAATGATGTGAACCTTTTCGGCTCCCGTAGTTGCGATGATCTCATTGATTCGGGCCTGCAATTGTTCTGATCTAAGCTCGACAGGGCCTGAGAAATCCTGATTTGGGGCGAATACCCTGAAACCGTGTGACTCGAGATGGTTCTTAATGCCTCTGAAGTATTGAAACAGATCGCCGAGACTGGTTTCGGTGAGTTGCAATTTTGCCTTCAAGATCTCCAACAGAATATCGAATCTGGCTATTCCGTGCGCCAGAACAATCGGGTACTTGTGATTCGTCGACATATGGGCCTCATCTCTCCGTGCACAGGTTGCAATCAGGCGGCGTTGCAGGGTGGCAAATGATTCTTTGTGTAGGGTCGCTGGTGCTCTCGCTGAATAACTGCAGCGAGCTTTTCATGATGCTCGTCGGTTGGGCAAACAATCTTTTCCGCTTTGATAATGGTGTCCACTCCCTCAAGGCGAAAGCTATTAACCTCTTGATCGTTGAGCACATCACGAATCCAAATTTCGAGCACCTGCTTGCCAAACAACTCCCTGATATGACGATAGACTTCGACATCCAGCTCGCCTGAGTCTCCCACCAAAATAAATTCTCTCTCGGGAAACCGTTCCATTAGCCGAGTAATCTGTTGGACCTTGTGGTCATATGTGCGACCCAGCGAGCCACAGACGGAATCGAGCAACAGCGAACGCGTATCATCTGCGAGAAAGTTCTTCGGAAAATAGTTCAGGTGAAAAGTGCCTGCCGGAAAACCCGCAGCGGCCAGAAAATCCGATAGGGGAGGATAGAGCTGCCATGGTCCACCTGAAACATAATGGAAACAGGCATCTCCCAGGTTCCTGTATTTCTCACACATCTGGTCCAGGGAGACAAAGTCGCGGCAGAAGGTGTTTTTCAGGACCACCTCCTTGTGTCCCGGAACTTCTGTCACCTTTATTGTGTCGTCTATGTCAGAGATCAGTGATAACCCTGTTCGTTCGATTAGATTGACTTTGCCGTTACCGCTGTGTCCTGCAGACGTGACACTAAATCTTAGCCATTTGTCTGGCGAGTTTTGTTGAGCGAGCAACGCCTGCGCCTTTGCGACAGGCAGCCTGATAGTCGTTTCTATCAATCCGTTTAGATCGCTCGACTGAAAGAGATGTTGTTCGTGATCCGTGTCGAACTGGATTGTGACTGATTGTTTCGAGCGACTATCATCTGAGAAATCATCGAAGCGTGAACTGAAATTACCGAGCTCGGCGTCGTCGCAGTGAATTGCGGCCTGGGCCAATTCTCTAATCAGGTGGTCCGGTAGTCTGCGGTTTTGGTGAGCCCACCCACGCAAAGGAATAAGCCATTCGCTGTCCTGTTGAAATCCGTACGTGGGATAGATTGTCACTTCCACGTCGCCGTCGTGAAAGACCTTATTCACGTGGTCCGAGATCTTCTGTTTGAGTGAATTAAACATCTTTTCAGGATCCCTTAAGCCCGCGACATTGGTGCGTCGCTATAACTTCTCCGGGGGAATACCATTAACCGTGGCCTGCATGACCATGGCATCAAGCGAATCCTGTAGCTCGCTCCGTTCGCCCTTCATCATGAATTTGTCTTTGAAGGAGATCGGCACGTTGGGAATTAGGGGCGTCCGCGTGCAATCAGTGCGCGCCTGTGCCTCCGTCAGCAAAGCGCTCAAATCATTTGCAGCATCAACACGCTTCGTCATGCTTGTTATCGTGCCGCCGTTGGAACAGAAACGCTTGAGGATAGTTTTCAAAATAGAAGTGTGGTCAAACACAACCGTCGGCGGTTGCAGGCCATTGGTCTCTTTGCCAAAGACAGATCCTTTACCCACCCACGGCGAAATCAAAAATGCGGGCACGCGCACACCATACTTCGCGAAGTCCGGATCATCATCAGCCGGATTAAAGTCGCGTGGTGATACGTGATCGTAGAAGCCGCCGTGCTCATCGTAGACAACTATCAGTAATGTCTGGGACCAGTTAGGGCCGTCCAATAGAGCGTTATAGACGTTGCTGACCAGATTCTGGCAGTGACGCATGTCGTGAGGCGGATGATCGTCATTGGGTGGGCCAGGGTAGACCACAATTCCGAAGTCGGGATCGATCCATGAGACTTTGGGAAGGGTGCCGGATTTCGCATCCGCAAAGAACTTGTCAATCTTATCGATCTCCGGAACCAGTTGAGTGCGAAAGTTTTTGAAGAAGCGAAGACTCGAGATGTCGTGTGAATAACACTTCCACGAAACATTGTTTGTCGTGAGCACCTCAAAGATTGTCTCAGCCTCAAAACCTTCTCCGAGGAGTAATTGCTTGGGAGTGAAATTTTCCTGACGGCTATCAGAGCTCCCAGCCAGCGAATACGCTCGATTAGGTTGAGTAGGCCCGGGAAGTGAGCAGAACCAGCGATCGCAAATGCAGAAGTCCCTGGCAAGGTGGTCGTAAACAGGCACGTCTGCGCCAGTGAAGTAATGCATGATGAACTCCGGATTACTTACAACAACCTTGCTGTAGTTAATAAGGAATCCACCATTGTCGTCGTTTAACTGTTCCTCAACGCAATCCCACTCGTGACAGGGATCGCCATTCATGATCGGGGAGGCCATTCTCTTAACAGGAAAGGCCACACCGTTATCATCAACGTTGGTCTCCTGCCCGGTGAGACCGTCGACGTCCTCGCGTCCTTTACCGCCTTGCGCCGGTGGAAGGCTCAAGTATCCGAGCATGTGATCGAACGATCGATTCTCAAGCATGAGAACTACAATATGTTCGATCTTCTCCAACTGAGCTTGTGGCATGTTTGCATCCTTTCCGATGACGTGATGTCTATTCTTTTGACCCGCCGGCGCCCTCGTTAATAAAGAATGTTTCGGCGGGCGTACGACCATTCGCTTCGTGAAGCATTTGGAAAAAGTTCGGCGTGTCGGTGCCGCAGAGACTACTTTTGTGTCTGAGCCCAACTGTACTCTCAAGAAACCGTTTTTGATCGTCTCGGCGTTTTCGATTCGTGACGCTTTTCGCCACGACGTAACGGATTCTTCCGTCAGGATCAATGATGACTGTTGAGCCGCCATAGAAAGTGCATACTTCTTGAGTCTTTGGGAAAGTAGCTTTTCGTTTCTGAGTCACCTCGGCCACAACGTCGAAGACTATCTGTCCGCTGGGACCAACGCGACGCGATGACCGAATCGATTGAATCTTCGGCGTCATCACCTCATCACCCTCCAGCAATGGATCGCCAGCCGCCGCGATTCCGAAGGCCGGCATGAACTCGGGTGTGGTCACAACCTTACCGAGCGCTCTTGCTTGACGCTTCAATTCGTCGGCATCGGCTGGCCATGCTGGGTCGCCGCTGAATTTCAACTGCCGAAAGGCCAGTTCATTAATGGGCGTGGCCCAGATTTCAGGATGTGTTTTTTTGAGGGGATCCCAAAGCAAAGAGTCCTCAGAAAGATCGTCAACATCGGTTGGGTAAATGTGATGCCGACGGAATGAATCAATCCAGGCTTCACGGTAGGCCCAGGGATCGTCGGGCACGAGGTCCTTATCCGCCGTAATTACCGCTCGCAAGTATTCACCGAAAGTAATGTCCACTGGCGGGCAGTAATCAATCGCCCGTATACACATGGTGAGGAACTGGCTGGCCAATTTACTTGCTTGTTCGGCGAGTGCTGCTTGAAGGTCAGCGGGCAGGTCACCGGGCGGCAATCTACCTGAACCATTTGTAGCCAGGCGCAACAACCGTTCAGTCTTGCGTTTAAAGACGGCAATGAAAGCCTCGAAAACGGCGATAACGAGAATTGACCCAAGCTCATGAGCTTCTAAAGTCGGGTCATACAGCTTGGGAGTCTTCTTCTCCGATTGTCTGTCTTTGTCTGGCGTGGCTGGTTCGGCGAAGTCGATCGCACTGCGTAACGCAGTTTTATATTCTCGACCAGTTTGACCAAGTTGGCGTGCTATATCGGTGAGCAGTGCAGCTCGGGAGATCACGCCGCGCGAGTTGCGAATAGCAGAGCGAACAACTTGTTCGTAGCTAAAATGCTGGAACACTGCGACCAGGTCAGCGAAGCCTTCATGGAATGCGAGCACATCAGGTGAGGTTGGCAACGAGAAATGAGCGCGCAGGCCATCAAGGATCGCGTGAGTAACTTCATGCGCCACGGTGTCATGCGAAAGACAAGCATAGACAGTGCCCGGAAATTCTCCTTTGGCTTTGCTCCGGAAAAAACCGAAACATAATTCACCAACACTCTTATCGTAATGAGAGTTATTGCCTTCGAACGCATGTGGCCGCAGCAGCAATTGAACGCGATCATCTCTCTTGTTGAATCCCCAGGTTATATGACGGCCCAACGCTGTTCGAAAAGCCGTGTACACGATGCTGCACACGGCGTAGACCATCTGATTATGAAAATGCCTGTCGGAAGTCGAGGGATTCAGACCATTTCGGATAAGGATATTGTGGTCGTCCAGATCCAGCGGAACTTTAGCGCCATTTTCATCGTCGGAGGATACTTCAAAGACTTGACCCTTTGGTCCTGCCTCTAATTTCTCGTAAGGCACATTAACAAGTGCGGTTGCTCCTTCGAGTCGTGAGACCGAAGGATCTAAAGCAAAGATCTTGAGCGGCCGATACAGGGGTTGATCATCCTGGCGCTCGTAGGGTCTGCCATCAACAGCGCGTTCGACTCCGTCTCCGATTCCGAAGTCCTCTTTGTTGTTGCTCGGCGGTAGCGGAGGGCCTGCAGGAGTCGATGGTGCAGGCGAAGGTTCGCTGGTTTGCGATGTCGCTTCAACCGAGGAAGGGGTTGAGGGTATGTTCCCGTCTGATTTTTCTGACATGGCGTTTCGTGAACTTCAGCTGATCAGACCTTGATTGTGTATAGTGGTCTGATCCCCTGATCGAAGAGCAAAACATAGATGGTGAAAGGATCAGTCTTCATCTTTGTGATCTTGTTCTTGATTACTTCGCC
>DASROI010000228.1:0-2641 GCA_035646955.1 Pyrinomonadaceae bacterium | reverse complement strand
AGCATGATCATCCTGGTTTTTGTACCGCTTGTTCTGGTGATTCCCTACATGATCTACGCGATGGTCACGGGTAACGCACCCAATCAAATGGAGCTGACCACTGATAAGACTGTCTTATTTCTATCGATTCTCGGTGTTCTGCCTTCGCATATCCTGACATTTTTCTTGCTCTGGTTGCTTATTACCCGAGGTGGGAAACTACCATTTTTCAAGACTGCCGGGCTTGAATGGCCCAAGTCCTGGAGTCCCGCAAAGTGGACCGTCGCGTGTATTGTCTTCGCTCTCGTCTTACTCGGCTTCGGGCTACTTGTGACAAAGCTATACGGCGGCAGTAAAACTCAATTAGACATCCTGATGGAGAGCTCGACCCAGGCGCGTTTGGCTACTGCCTTTATAGCTTTTGCAACAGCGCCTCTGGTTGAAGAACTAATTTATCGGGGCGTTTTGTATTCAGCGCTCGAAAAAACCGTAGGTGTGACGATAGCCGTCATTATCGTTTCGATTATGTTTGCAGGCGTTCACGTCTTGCAGTACTACAACAACATTTCCGTAATCGCAGTCATCACGCTGCTTAGTATTTCCCTCACGCTTGTCCGAGCTTATAGCGGTAAACTTTTGCCGTCAGTGGTGATCCATCTTGTGTTCAATGGCGTCCAATCGGCAATACTGGCACTACAACCTTACCTCGATGGTATTGATAAAAATGTGCCGCCGGCACCCGGTTTTACCTCTCTAACTCATCTCCTTCATCACCTGTTTTGATCAATGTCATATGAGGTCGTAGTCGTTGGCGGCGGCATCGGCGGATTAATGGTAGCCGCTCTGCTGGCGAAGCGCGGCGTTGACGTGTGTTTGTTCGAGCGCCAGCCGGAACTGGGCGGTTGCATAAGCAGCGTCCAACACCATGGTCTAACATTTGAGCCCGGCTTCGGGCTGTATACGTCCTGGGAGCCGGGCGATGTCTACGATCGCATATTCACCGAATTAGGTGTCACCGCGCCCGAGGTCAATCTCTTGGATGACGAGGTCGTTATTCGTTTTGGCGGACACGATCTCCGATTGATGAAAGATGCATCTTTCAATGATGAGCTGCGCGCGGCATTTCCGGAATGTGCGAGCAAAGCAGTTGCGTTCTACTCCACAGTGGAACACGTGGCCAGTGAGCTGAAACGTTCAGTGGAGGTTGCTCCGCTTGGCAGGAAAACGATTTTTGGCAAGGCTCTGGGAGCGTTTCGCACTCAGAGTGATGAATCAAAACTACTGGACCAGGCTCGTACTTCGCTCACAAACAATTTTACAAAAGAAACTTCAGACCGATTTGTTTCTTTCATCGACGCGCAGCTACGACTTTTTTTGCAAACCCCTATCGACGAATGTCCATTTATTCCAGCTTCAGTGGCATTGAATCGAATGCGCCAGAATCTCTACTCCTTCGTTGGTGGTCCATCAATCCTGATACAACGTTTGGCCGAGGCGTTCAAAGCTTCAGGAGGAACGCTAAAATTAAACTCGCCCGTGTTGCGACTGGCGTACGACGAAAGCGGAACCGCCATCGGAGTAGATCTGCTAAGCGGCGAGCGTGTGGTGGCTACCCGGGCGATTGTTAGCAACATGACGGTCTGGGACACGTACGGAAAGTTGGTTGGGCTCAATCGCACTCCCTCTGAAGTTAAGAGACATCTAACGTCACTGGTCAGTACAGGCGTCTTTCAAGTCTTCGCATCGATGAATGCGACAGCGCTGGAACGACTACCTGGTCCGCGGATCTTGGCAATAGGTGATCGACTGCCGGAAGATCAATCCACTAATTTCTTTTTCACAGCAATGCGTGTCAATGGCGAAGAGAATTTTGGAGTTACGCTCACCTCACAGACCGAAGTGGAAGATTGGTTTTCATTTCAGCGAGATGAAGACGACGCTGAGAGTCGTGACCAGGCAGCGCTTGAGGTCTTATGGAGAAACCTCCATCAATCAATGCCTGAACTTGGGCCCGACATTGAAGTCCTTGAGACGGCGACGCCCAAGACGCTCTACGAACAGACACGACGGAAGCTCGGCTATGCGCTCGGGTATCGCCAACAGCAATCAAACCAACCTCCGGACACCGCATCAATAGTTCCCAAGCTCTTTCTGGTAGGCGACACCGCTTCCGACGGCATTGCCACACTCGATTCCATCGCCCGCTCCGCCCTGGCCCTCGCCAACACCCTCCACCCAAAATAACCGCTAGACACCTTGAATTGTCTGGTGTATACAAGCACTAGACAATATGTACGTAACAGTAGATGAGACGGATGCGCGGCCGCTGTACCAGCAGTTGGTTGACGAGATAAAGACGCTGATAGCTAAAGGAGAATTGGCCCAGGGGACTTCTCTGCCTCCCGTGCGCCAGGTGGCGTCAGACCTTGGAGTGAATCTAAATACCGTTGCTTTTGCTTATAGACGTCTACAAAAGGAAGGGTTGATTCGGATCAGGCACGGCTCAGGAGCAGTGGTCGTTTCGCAAATCGTAAAGCAAAAGCCTGAAGATGGACTACGAAACCAACTCAGAACCGCACTCACTCAGCTGGTACTGGCAGGCCTCAAGCCTTCAGAGATCAAAGGTCTGATCTCTGAAGAGCTTGATGAATTGCTAAAGGAA
>DASROI010000227.1:0-5919 GCA_035646955.1 Pyrinomonadaceae bacterium | reverse complement strand
CATAAGGGTCGGTGCGCGTGTTAGTAGAAAGGACTTGAAGGATCCACACGCTGCCGCGGTGTGGGATTCGCGAGCATGAGGGTTGGCGCGCATGTTAGTAGAGAGGACTTGAACAATCCCCACGCTGCCGCGCTGTGGGATTCGCGTGCGTCGGGGTTGTGCTCGTTAATAGAAAGGAGTTAACCATCCACACGCGTCGACAAGGTGTGATTTGTGACTTCCAGATGAGTGCTTTATTTGAATAATGTGCGTTTGACCGTCCACCGCTAATCTAACAAGTGTTTGTCGCGGATCTCGACGATCAACGGACTTCTTTGTTAGAGTGCTAAAGCCTCTCAAGCGCAGTCTTAAAGTTGTATTCTGTAGTTCATGTCATGACCAACCAACGCCTAACCAATTCGCTCGTCTCAGGGTGGCCGAAGCCCAACCCTGGGCTAGAATTTGCCAACGTCTTCGGTGCGAAGCCTTTATCAAGAGCAAAACTCGGGTCAAGAAACTTATCGGAATGGAGGTAACTCTTATGAGACAGCGAATTTTGAGCTTACCTGTTGCACCTTGCTTCGTTACAACCTATACCGCTATCTAGGAGACGCGAAGTGCGCACAAATTTCGTTCTGATTGATTCAGAGAATGTTAAGCCTGATTACATTGAAAAGCTCAAGCAAGAGCATTTTCGGGTCGTCATATTTGTCGGCGCGAATCTTAAGCGGCTCGAGTTCCCGATAGTCAATGCGGTGCAGTCGCTTGGTTCTAATGGTAGCTATGTTCAAATCAGTAATCATGGACCAAGCGCCCTGGATTTTCATATTGCCTATTATATTGGGAGGTTATCCGCAGCCCATCCGGACGCATACTTCCACATCATCTCTAAAGACAAGGGGTTTGACCCCTTAATACAGCATTTAAAGGATCAGAAAATACTTTGTTCCCGCTCGCCATCTGTAGCAGAGATTCCTTTACTTAAATCGGTTGAACCCAATCATCAATCTGCGAAGCAGCGGGCCGCAGATTTCTATTTGAAGCGCATTGCATCATCCAAGGCTCGACCGGCCACGATCACGACACTTCAAAGTACGATTCTTTCGCACTTCCACAAGTTGCTGTCGGAGAAAGAGGTCGCGGAGGTGCTCGTCGCACTTACCACAGCCGGCCACGTTGTGGTAACTGGAAAGAAGGTTGCGTACCCGGATCGCGGCTAATCAGCCCTTATCAGGAGCAAAACTCGGGTCAAGAAACTTATCAGAATGGACGTAACTTTCATGAGACAGCGAATTTTGACCTTACCTGTTGCCGCTTGCTTCGTATTTGCGATTTCTGTTGGCGCTCAATCTTCTGAGACGAATCAATCGTATGAAACGGCAATCGCCTCTCTGTCTGAAAATAATGAGCATTCACGGGTGACTAACGCAATCGCGGTTATAGAGAGCGCAGGGACGAAGGCTTTTCCTGCCCTGCTGGCGCACCTAAACGATACGACGAAAGCATCGACACTTTTTCAACGCGCAGTAATGGAATTTGATGAAACGTCCAAAGTTACGCGCGTTCATGCTCCCACCATTGGTGAGGCTTGCTTTGATCTGATCCAGGGCCAGGTTGAAGGAAATTGGCCCAAGGCATACCGCCACTCTTATATTCTTACGCCTGAGAATGTTGTCACCTGGTGGCAGTCAAGGAAAGACAGATCGTTGCAAGAGTTGCAGATTGAGGCGGCACGGACCTCACTAGCACGAGCACGCCAACATCGAGGCCAGCCCCAATACTCGGCTGATGCAGTTCGATTTCTCGAAGCGCATCTGAAGGAGGTGAGCGGTGTTAAGTGATTGTTCCAGCACCGCCAGCGAACCGGGTGCTACACTCGGCTAACAGATCACTACGAGTCTGGTGAGGAGTTTGATAACCTGAATCACCCGGATGAGTTCATCTTGTTTGGTGTGATTTCGTGGATTGGATGATCCTTATACGCGAAGCCGCACTGGTGGCTGCTCCGAAGACATTGTCGATCCGCGACGTGTTCACGACGCGCCACTACTATACGTCGGTTGCGGTTTACCATTCGAAGCTTACAACATAACAAGCGATTGGAGCGGACGGTCGATCTTCACAATATGTTGCTGCCTAAACAAAACGTAATGTGCTCGAGGAAGGTCCTATCATTGGCTTTAGTTCTCCCATGTCTATTATTCATGACGCTTGCTACGTCGTCTTGTTTCTTTTCTCCGAAAGAAGACCGCGCGAAGTTGGAAGAAACGAAAAATATTTGGGCGACCTTTCCGCTCCATCCGGCAATGCAAGAAAATTACAGTAGTACTCAGTCCGGTTTTGGAAAAGCGTATATCAGTAAACATTTCCGCTGTAATGAGAGTTACGACAATATGCGAGCGTTCTTCGTAGAACGGCTGACTCAAAATGGCTGGAAGCTGGTTAACGAGCGGCACCTGAAGAATTGGGGCAAAGATGTCGGAGGAAATGAGTTGGAGTTTCAGAAAGCGGATTTCAAGATCAACATTGAATTTGCAGGCGAGAAGTCAGACTACGGTTGGGATTACGGAATCACAATCGGCTGGGACAACCCCGCGTTCCATCGCGCCAGCAAGAACTCTCTCGTTGGTTCCGTGCTTATGCGCAGCAAGGTCCAACTGCTGATTCCTGATCGCGTCGGTTAACCCAGTCTCAACGTCGAGTCTATACAAATGAACCAACTCATCAAACAACTCGCTTCGCCAACCGGGTTGCTCTATGTGTTCATGGTGCTGACTCAGATCGTAACGGGAGTCTATGCTGCCAGTGGAGTTGAGCCGCCCGCATCTTTTACGCTTATTTACATCTTAGGTTTTCTATGGATTATGGGTTGGTGGCTGCGTGTGGACAGCAGAACTCGGGGTGTTGCGTGGGTGTTTGATATGGGGTTATTCCTTTATGTCGCATGGCCCTTCATCCTGCCGTATTACGTTTTGAAAAGTCGCGGCAGAAAAGGTCTGCTGGCGATCTTATGTTTTGTTGCAGTTTATATTGCAGCGACATTAGTTGGTGTGGCGCTATACTTGGTTTTTGCGCCTCGAAGCTGGCCCGTTGCAATCTAAGAACCCGTCGAATTGCGTTAATTCGTAGAATCGCCCCGTTCTCCTTTTGAGTAAGATGAAATTTGTGCTTCCCCTATTCGCGGTTCTTATAATCTGCGCCAATGCTCTGGCGCAGCAGCAACCCAATATGCCGCAGAACTGTGAATCAGACATTGCTATCCTTGACGTTGCAAGCCGTAAGGCTGGGAACGATGGTCTCATCATTGCTATCGCTAGACTCGGCGACGGCGAGCGGCAGCGAAGAATCAATCTTCGACGGCTTCACAACGTTGGCGTATATCTTACGGAATGGGACGGACGGCGAAGTCGGAATACACTCGTGTTGGCAGAGGGAGAACGACGCGGTTACGGAAGAGTTGAATTGTATGTAAGAGGAGAGTTGTTTCATAGTTTGTTACTTCGCCCAAATGCTGATCTACTCGTTGGTTCATGCACATATGAAATCAATTCGCCACAAGAGCAAGAGCGGGAGAACAACCTCTATCCCTGGCGCGATGGGCTTCAACCAGGATCCAAAAAGAAACGCTCCAAGTAGACCGTCGAAAGGGCCCCGCATTGAAGTTACAACAAGCCAGGTCAACTCTGACTCTTAGTTTCAGTCGCGACAAAGTTGTCCCCCGGGTGTTTTCATTCGACCTAAAGGAGACCTATGCAATTAATCAGATTGTTCAGCCTGTCCATTCTTTTTGCGATTGGCCTAACAGTTCCAGCTGCGAGAATTTACGCCCAGCAGGACGTTCCTGGGCCAACACGGCTGGCGTTGGAGGTCACCTATTATCAGGGCCGAACACCTGCCTATGAAACCGTTCCGGGCCCGGATGCCAAACCGAGAGGAGCATGGTTCGGTTTCTTTGGTCGGATAGCTTCCTGGAAGGCGCCCGGCGGCTCTCAGCCAATCGAGGCGGTGCGCGTTATTTCTCGGGTTGAAGGAGATGCTGTACGAGTAACCGTGTCGACACTGTCAGGCAGCAAAGCTTTGGAGAACGAGCAGCCAGTTGGCACGTACCTGATTCGAGAAACCGAGAAAATCAGCATCGACGATTTAAAGCGATTCGGAATCGAGCCCTTTCAAATCAAACTGGTCCGGGTTAACCCGACTGTACCGCCGGTGCCGCCTGTGATTCTAAAGGGCGTCGAATCCGTCGTGGTTATCAACTCGATGGCGAAAGAAACGACGCTTCCGTCCTACCGCATCATCTTACGCAATCAATCGAATAAGAATATTGTAGGACTTGGTGTCGATGTCGTCGCTGGTGGAACAGTTCAACTAACTTCCAAGCCGCGTGGCATCGATGGACAACCACTCATTCCAGCAGGTAAGGAATATTGGCTCACTGTCGCGGCGCCAAACCGAGCGCAGCCAACGCCCGGGGGATATGAACCCACTTTGCCGTCCGATCAGCAAATACAAATAAAGGCCTCGGTGTTCGATGACGGCACATTTGAAGGTGATGCAGAAACAGCTGCAGCCGTGAGAGGTTACTCGGCTGGCGAGAAAATGGTGTTACCCAGGCTAATTCCATTGCTAGAAGCCGCTTTGAATTCTTCCAATAGCAACCTGGCAGAAGCACTTAAAGACTTTGAGGTTCAAGTAACTTCAGTCGGAACTGATGCCGATCCTCGCGTTGTCAAGGACCTGACTTCGGAATTTCCGAAAAACAAAATAATTAAGGAAACGATGGAGTTCAGTGCAACTATGATCAAGAGTAATCTGCTCAAAGAGATTCACCTGTTACAGAACGAGGAAGCAAAATCGTTAAATGCGGATCTCTATCGCACCTGGTTGACCAAGACTAAGGAACGTTATGAGAAGTGGCTCTCCCGCCTATGATTGGGGTTATGCTAAAGCGGCAGTGAGCTTTAGCCGTCTAACCACTGAGTCTCACAGAGCTCAGTGCAGAGAATGAAAACAACTTACCTCGTATGACCGTTCTGAATGTAATTCAATACTGCGCATTCGCGGCCGCGATAACTGCAATGCCATTCTTGCTGGTTAATTGGTGGAAGTACATCAAGAACCAACCACTAAACAGGTTAGTAACAGTTCGAGCAGGGTTTCCAATTAAAAGCGTAAGTGTCTTTTTGATTTCGGCTGGTATTTTAATGGTGGCAGCCACCATTGTTACAAATCACTCCAGGAGAGAGGCCTTAAATTTCTTACATAACTTACCTGAGAGATACCAAGTCTACGTAAACCAGCAACAGGTAGCTGACTCCGAAAAAATTATTTCATCGTTGAAAGAGATTGCTCCCTACTGGGCGCATCATTCACACCCTACAAAAAGAATCCGTGTTGAGGTCCACAGCGATATAAGAACTTTGACGCTGGAGTTAGGAAGAGATTCGGATGATCCGCAAGAGTACTGGGTCTTCTACCCGGAGATAGCGTTGAACAATGAGATCGGAAGGATCACGACATCTGCGTTCGACGCGTATTGAAGTCTACCGTTTAAATCGAAGGGCGCATAACAAGCGCTTGGAGCAGAGTTCGTCGTTGATGCGTTTGCAGGGACAAACCATTGAAGCGCGCGCTAGATAAAAATGGATAATAGAGTAGGGAATGGCGAGGTTTATTCTTGACGCAGTAGCATGAGCGCTTTTATATGATTTCGATCAAGTTGCGAGACCGGGTCAGTACCACCGGTTCGGAGCGACAAGAGGCAGAAGAGGTTGTGCAATGTAGATGAGGTTCAAATAACCGTTGCCAGAAGGCGTCGCGAAAACTTTCAACCTCTATACTTATTCCGGCCATTCAAAGTTGTGTGGGTGAAGTGCATAAGAGCTTGCAATGGGAGGTAACATGAAGACAATTTCTACTCTTTTGTTTATGTGCTTGATT
>DASROI010000226.1:0-5681 GCA_035646955.1 Pyrinomonadaceae bacterium | reverse complement strand
TTCAAGTCCTTACTACAAAACGAGGTACTAACCCGGAGGCCGCAAATCCCACAGCGCGGCAGCGTGTGGATCGTTCAAGTCCTTACTACAAACCAAGTATTAACCCGGAGGCCGCAAATCCCACAGCGCGGCAGCGTGTGGATTCTTCAAGTGCTTTCTACAAAACGAGGTACTAACCCGGAGGCCGCTAACGTGCGAAGGGGTTGTGCTTGTTCTTATACGGGACTTGAACGATCCACACCCTGCCGCGCTGTGGGATTCGCGAGTATCTGGGTGTACGACTTGCTGGAGAAAGGACTTGAACGATCCACACGCTGCCGCGCTGTGGGATTTGCGGCCTCCAGGTTAATACTTGGTTTGTAGTAAGGACTTGAACGATCCACACGCTGCCGCGCTGTGGGATTTGCGGCCTCCGGGTTAATACTTGGTTTGTAGTAAAGCACTTGAAGAATCCACACGCTGCCGCGCTGTGGGATTTGCGGCCTCCGGGTTAGTACTTGGTTTGTAGTAAGGACTTGAACGATCCACACGCGCGGTGTGCGTATTGGTGGATCTCATACAAAACTTCACGCTTTATGTTAAAAAACAGATGAAGGCAGTAGAGTGGTACCGCGAACACACTTCGAGGCACACTTCTACCCGGATCGCTCACCTCGCGGACTCTCGCAAAGCACTGAGGCGGGCAATCTGCTGAAGGCTCACTGCCTTCATCTCGCAAAAGGTATTTCGATTGTCAAAAAACAAAGAGAGCGGGCTTTAAGCCTCCCAGGGAAGCTGCCCGCTCCTACTAATCTTCGCGAATTTTTCGTTGAGATTGGGAGCGGGAGTCCGCTCCCGCTGATTATTGCCTGATGTAACGGCTATCTATGGACCGTTCTTGTCCGAGTTCGCCGTCAAACTTATTGGTGGGTGATAAGCTCAGACTCACACCACACCACGTAGCTCGCGTTTGCGGCTGATCGGTATGTTTCATGTTGGTCCGGCTCATCATCTTGGTATCCTTGCGCGCAAAATTTTCTAACTCTCAAATGCGCGAGCCTTCTTGTATAGAGTAGCTCGCGTTGTTATGTCAAGATCTTTTTTGCAGTTGTAACGATTCAGTTTGAACTCCTTAACGTCTCATTCACAACCCTCTTCAGCGATTCATCTCATTCTCCCCAAGCTTCAGCTTGGGGTTAACGCGCTCCAGACCGAATCCGGGCAACCGTTTTAACGTTTGCGAAATTTCGTCACGGCTTAAGATCTTATGAGTTCAAAGATAAAGCGTTGAAACGGTTGACTGCGTCTGACGGGTGTCTCGCAACTCCAAGCTGAAGCTTGGGGAGAATGAGAAGTTGGTGTTTTCACACCGGCGCTGAAGCCAGTGTGATGAAAGCTCACCTTCTACTGACCACGCCGGGCGAAGTAACCGGGGCGGTAGCGAAGCTGGACCTTTTGCTTTTTCAATTCAGGATTCAGCACTTCAACGGTGATCTTTCGATACATTCCATCGCGCTTTTTATTAGTCGATGAATAAGCCAGCAAGTATTGTGTGCGCAACTCTTTTTCGATCTCCGCAAACGACGCCTGCAGATCAACCTCTTTCTTTGGAAAGAATGCTCGACCCCCGGTGCGTTCAGCGAGATCTTTCAACATGCCTTTGTCGACACCTTCACCGCTCATACTGTAATCACCAATTCCGATCACATAAATAACGGCTTCGGCCTGTAGCGCGCGCTCAATGGCATCTTTCCTGGTAAGCCGGCTCGATGTGTCAAGGCCGTCAGTAAGGAGGATCATCGCTCGGCGTCTTTGCCCCGGCACTTGAGCTAACACGTCATCGGCGGTGAGGGCTACAGCGTCATTGATTGAAGTTCGACCTTCCTCCGGGGGCGCCGGCATTCCTGGTCCAGTTGAAATACCACCAAGCGGACGGCCGGATCCGTAATATGCCGGCGCCGCCACTTCCACCCGTTGGAGCACGCGATAAGCATTCAGCATGTCTCTCGTCATCTCGAGTTCAAGATAAGGCAGTCCCGTAAACGGAATGATCGCAACCTGGTCCTTATTCGATTGGACCACATTCTCCATGAACGTGCGGACCGCCGCTTTTTCGTCAGGCAAGGTTTTCTCCTGCGACAGGCTGACGTCAATCAGGAATGCCAGAGCGAGGGGCCGATCGGTTTCACGTTGAAAGGTAAAGAGCTTTTGCGGAACGCCATCTTCAAGTACACGAATATCTTCGGCGGCAAGTGTCGTGATGAATCGGCGACTGCTGTCTGTCGCAGTGAAGGGCAGGTTTGTGATGTCTGTCTCGACACGAATGACATCGTCCTGATCTGACGGAGTTTGTGCTGTCGTGGGCGCGGCAAGGAGGAGAAGCATTAGGAATAATGTAAAGCGCATATATTTGTCCGTCGTCAGTTGTCAGTTGTCCGTCGTCCGTAGTTCGTTGTCCGTTGTTTTATGGCCGTAGTCTCTGGGTCCAAGGGACAGCGGACAACTGACAACGAACTACGGACGACGGACTAATCTTTTGCCTGCTTGGGTAGTTCAGGAGTGGCAAAATCGGGCAGTGGATCGTTGAAGATGTAGTGGTTGAACCACCCGAGATTATGTTGCATCACTGCACGCTGAGCTTTCGGCTTCGTAATCCCGTGCCCAAATCCCTTGTACACAATCATCTCAACCTTCACTCCCTTATCTTCCAGCGCCTGTCTCAACTGGTAAGCATTCGCAATCGGAACACGCCGGTCCAACTCGCCATGCTGGATTAGCGTTGGTGTGCGAGCACTCTTTATGTAGGCAACGGGAGAAGTCTTCTGATAAATCGCCGGGTCATTAACAGGATTATCGCCCAGATAGTTAATCGTGAAAGGAGTGATATCGGTGTTGTAGTAGTACGTGGCCCAATCAGAAATTCCAGCACCGACTGAGATCGCCACAAACCGATCAGACGAGGCGGTTAAAAAAGCTGAGATGTATCCACCCTGGCTCCATCCCATGCACGCCACCTTGTCGCGATCAACCCAACCTTTCGAGATCAAGTTGTCAATACCAGAGATCACATCCCAGGCATCACCAACACCGAGATTACGAATGTTGAGCTTGCGAAACTTCTCTCCGTATCCCGCGCTCCCGCGATAGTTCACTTTTAATACGAGCGCGCCTCGAGCCACCCATAGATCAGCAGGATAAGTTCGAGACTCAGGTGATAGCAGTATTGGACGATCGATACCGGTTGGACCACCGTGAATAATGCATAGCAGCGGATATTTTTTTGACGAATCAAAGTCTGCCGGCTTAATCAAAACGCCTTCGATCTCAGCTCCATCCGTCGACTTCCACGATACGAGTTCTCGAGTACCTAACGAAAAATTTGCAGTCTGCGCGGTCATCTTCGTCAATACACGTGGCTCCCATTTGTCCGCGGATGTAACAAAGAGCTCGTTCAAGGTTGTTGGAGAGCCGGCCGTAAACGCGATCCGCCCGGCGTCTCTATTCAGCGAAAAACCTCCAGCGAGCAAACCATCCGGCTGGGAAAGGCGTGCGAACTTTCCCGTGACTGGATCCAGGCGAAAGAGTTGCGCGGCAGTCTTTTGCAGCGCGGTAAAATATATTCCATTCGCCTTCCATTCCAACAACCCTGCGTTCTCGTCAAAGTCGTCGGTAATCGATTTAGGCGTACCGCCGTCAACCAAAACAACTGCCAGCCGCGTGTTAGTTGCAAAAGTTGGCAATCTCCCCATTGAAGTAGAAAAGACTAATTGCTTTCCATCCGGAGACCACCTTGGACCAGTGTCTGGACCGGGCTGCGACACAATCTTGCGCACCGTGTCGTCGTTCAAATTTAAGATATAAATATCGTCAGTCTCGCCCTGTATAAGATCCGGGTTGAGCGTGGCGCCGAAAGCGATCCGGGAGCCATCTGGCGACCATGCAAATGAATCAACACTAAACCCCTTCTTCTTGGTACGTTGCTTACCGACGAGTGGTCCATTCAGAGCTTCAGAAACATTAAAGGTCCAGATGTGGCTAAAGTTATATTCCTTGCGAACAACTTCAAAGTCACCTAGATAGTCTTTGCGCTCTTTTGATACTGGCGGAGCCGGCTCGGTGGCCAGGTAAGCAATCGACTTCCCGTCTTCCGACCATGCGAAGCTATTGATGGCAGTCTCAGATTTTGTCAGTTGAATGGACTCGCCGCCGGCCGGATTTATTGCAAAAATCTGATTCTTATCGTCGACTCGATTGCTGAGAAAAGTGAGCCAACTACTATCGGGAGACCAGCGAGGAGAAGTTGACGACTTGTCGCCCCGCGTAACCTGGAAGGTGCGACCAGTGTTCACCTCAGCCAACCAAATCTGATTCACAAATGCGTCTTGCTTGAAGTCTCCATAGCCGACCGTGTACGCGATCCACTTTCCGTCGGGCGAAATCTGAACCGCCCCGATCGTTTGCAGCGTCAGGAGATCATCGACTGTGGGAACGTGTCTGCCATTCTGTGCGTGACCGGCAAGCGCATTCAGCGTGACAATCAATACTACTGCGAAGAGTCTGTGAAATTTCATCTTGCTCCTTTTGGAGAGCGGCGGCCCGGCGCCGCTTTGCTATACGAGATTACGACGAGGCGAATGGGTGTTTTAGTAGAGCGGCGGCGGGATTGGTGTATCACACATTTCCGGGAATAACGGCGCCTATATACAAAGCGGCGCCGGGCCGCCGCAGTCCAAAGTTTACAGCGGCAAACCAATTCTCTTTTCCATTTCGATAAACCGTTGGTCAGAACGCATCGTGTCAAAGTCAAAAGATACACTAATCATTATCAGCCGAAAGTCGCGCTCTACATAAGCCTTTTCGAGCCACTTCATCGCTTCATCCTTACGGCCCAACTTCGCGTAAAAACCAGCAATGATGAACGGCGGAACGGGCTCCGTCTTCGACATTTCAAGGAACTGGCGTAAACCTTCCTGCAGCACACCGGGCCAGCCAGCCCTTGCATAGAGCTGTTTTACCTCAGCGGCACTCATCGGTGATCTCATGCCGAGAGCATTTGATTTCACATACTCCTCAATGGCCTGGTCGTACATGCCCTTAGCCTGGTAAGCGCGAGACAGAAACATGTGCGCGGTGGCAAAATTTGGGTCGAGCTCCAGCGTCTTGCGGTATTGAACAATCGCCTCATCGTATCGCCGGGCGTCGGTTAGAATATCACCGTAGATGCGATTGATGATTATTGAGAGTGGATCCAATTCAAGCGCTCGTCGAATTTCATTCAAAGCCTCTTCGGGACGCTTCAATGACGACAACATCTCGCCGTACCACTGATTTTCACAACCTGCTGCTGGGTTCTTCAGTGCTGGAACAGTTCGAAGCTACTTGACACTTGAAGTTAAAGAGAAATCGTCGGGCAGATTCTATCCGACCAATCAATGCGCGAGCCAGTGGTAACTACAAATTGCATAATGCGGCTAAGGCCGCAACCAAAAGATCAAGTCGAGGTCCAGGTCATCAGTACCGAAACGCGGTAGCGTCGGGTGAGCCTCGTGTTATTGCTGCACGTTACATAAAGTCACCCGACGCTACCGCGTTTCGGTACTGACCTGTAATCTGTGGCCGATAACTGCCTCTGATCCATCAATTCGAGTAGGCAATCCAAGAACCTGGTTTAAGGTTATCGCGTATTATTGACGCTCCAAAGA
>DASROI010000225.1:0-2048 GCA_035646955.1 Pyrinomonadaceae bacterium | reverse complement strand
TCCATGTAGCGTCCGTCGGAAACCACAAGGCCATCACGAGTCGTATTCACCTGACTGCTCCGGGTTCCGGCAAACGTCGTATTGGCATTATTGGCGCCGGTGCTGAGAGCTCCCGGCGTCGAAGCGGCCAGGTCCATAATGTTTCGTGTCTGCAATGGCAGATTGACCTGATCGACTCGAATCACGGTACCGACCGAAGCCGTGGTCGTCGAAAGAACGGTGTCCGCCTCAATGACTACTTCCACAGCCTGAGCCACATTGGCGACTTCCAACACGAAGTTCAACCGAGCCTGCTGGCTCTGGCTGAGTTCAACCTTCTCATACGTTTTCGTGCCGAAACCCGGAAGCGAAGCGGTGAGTCGATAGATCCCCGGCTGCAGGCTGGCGAACTGATAGTTGCCCGTTTCATTGGTGACCACAACAGTTGAAAGACCTGTATTGACGTTTCGAGCTGTAACCGTGACTCCAGGTACAAGTGCGCCAGACGCGTCGCTGGCCGTTCCCCCAACACTTGCATTGGCCTGAGCAAACGCAGCAGTGGCGCTTACACACATCAAGAAAAGTGAAAGTAGAACCTTCATTGCTCCCCCCTGTGGCACTGTGGAGTGCCAATTTTTGCAGAATTTTTTCTGATATATCACATTTGTACAGGGGAAAGCTTTTTTTACGAATGGGACTTAGCGGTCTACACTTTGCGCGAGTTTGTAGGCGCGGTCTATGACCTCAGCTGTCCAAGATAGGACAGGATGTAGAGAGCCGCGACTAGTTTTGGGCGAATTCTCAAAGGAAAGGTCCTGTTGGAGGAAGAGGTCTCAGGTTGAGAAACGAAGAGGCTGTCCAAATCCTGAGAGATCAAGGAGCAATTGTTCGGGTACCGGGGACAGGGGCGGGGTTGCGAAGGGATTATTGAGCCAATCTGTTAGGTCACGATAGGTAAAGAGATTCAGGCGAAGCATCGAAGCGAGATTGGATAGGGACCAGCGGGCTTTTGAAAGGTGATGGAGCCACTTGAGCAGGAGTATCGCGATGAGGGCTGTCCAAATCTGAATACGGAGAGCGTTCTCGGTGGTTCCGACGAAAGTTTTGATTTTGAGATTCTGTTTGAGGGCTTTGAAAAAGACTTCGATCTGCCAGCGTTCTTTGTAGATGCGGACGATAGTGCTAGCGGCGAAGTGCATGAGGTTGGTAACCAAAATCAGGGGATCATCTCCTTCAACGCGTACAGTGATGCGGCGAAGCAGGCCCGGATAGAGACCACTGTAGCGGCCCGTGTAGCGGACTATTTGATCGTCCACGATTCGAGCCGATCCCACGATTTGCCGGCGAACGACACGATAGAGCGGAGGATGCGGAGATCGGCAAACGAAATAGGTTCCCTGGCCATTCCATTGAGCGAACGTCGTGAAGTTCAAATAAGCCCGATCACAAACGACAATCGACTCGCTGGGCAGAGGCACGGAGGGGGCTATCCGCACATCGCTGGCTTTGGCCGTGGTCAGCAAAACAAAACGAGGCATGTAATCGTCGTGGTCGAGCAGGACGTGAGCCTTGACACCTCCTTTCGCTCTCTTGAAATCGGCCCAGGGAAACAGCGTCAGGCACAGGGAGATGGTCGTGGAATCCAACAACAGCAATTTGTTTTTGAAGCGAAATCGAGTCGGCCGGGCACCTAACTGCTGCTGTTGTCGGAACCGCTGCAAAATCGTCCAGAACAGTTCCTCAAACAGAGCAGATGGACGATGTTTATTGGCATAGGACAAGGTGGATTTCGAAGGAGCAGTCAATACACCCAAATGGACAAGCTTTCCCAGACAACAACTCAATCCATTGCAGATCTCACGCAGAGAATCGGTGCGCGCCAGCTGACAGAACAGCATCGCCACAAACTGCGTCCAACAGGTGAATCCTTTGGCATCACGTTCAGCCTCATGCTTCGCAACCAGTCCGGCAAACTCTGTTCGAGGGAAATGCTTCAGAAGTTGATTAAACAGACTCGCGACTTGTACCATTCGGCAGCCCTCCTTTTTGAGCTCGTCCTGACACCGTTG
>DASROI010000224.1:0-13958 GCA_035646955.1 Pyrinomonadaceae bacterium | reverse complement strand
AGTAAAGGCTTCGCCAAAGCCCATCATCTTATTTATTGATGAGGCCCACACGATGATCGGGGCAGGCGGGCAGGCCGGCCAAAATGATGCGGCTAACATTCTCAAGCCCGCCCTCTCTCGAGGGGAAATTCAATGTATCGGCGCGACTACTCCAGCGGAGTTTCGCAAGTCGATCGAGAAAGACCGCTCACTCGAACGGCGTTTTCAAGCAGTGAAAGTTCCACCTCCTTCTGAGGAAGAAGCCGTAAGCATTCTCGATGGCGTGCGTGAACGTTACGAAAGTTTTCATCAAGTGCGTTACACCGACGATGCTCTACAGGCTGCGGTTTACCAGTCGCACCGGTACATTCCCGACCGTTTTCTACCTGATAAAGCAATCGATGTAATTGACGAAGCGGGGGCGCGCGTTAAGTTGCGAGTTCGCCGTGAGCAGGGAAATCTCCCCGATTGGAAAGAATTGAACGAATGGTCGCGCTCTTATGGCGATACCTCGTCGCGGGCCGGACAGGAAGATGCGCTCGTCTGTGCACAGGTCACGCGTGACGATGTCGAAGACGTAATTGCGCGTTGGACCGGCATACCGGTCACTTCGCTAAAAGAAGAAGAAACTCAAAAGCTTCTGCGGATCGAAATCGAATTGCACAAGCGCGTCGTGTCGCAACGCCCGGCTATTTCAGCCTTGGCCCGTGCGATACGCCGGTCGCGTGCGGGGTTGAAGAATCCGCTGCGGCCCGTTGGTTCGTTCCTGTTTCTTGGTCCAACCGGTGTCGGCAAAACCGAAGTTGCCCGTTCACTTGCGCAGTTCTTGTTTAGTAGTGAGCGCGCCTTGATCCGATTCGACATGTCGGAATTCATGGAGAAGCACTCAGTTTCGAAGTTGATTGGATCTCCTCCAGGCTACGTGGGCCACGAAGAAGGTGGCCAGCTGACTGAGCGAATCAAACGATCTCCATATTCAGTTTTGCTCTTCGATGAAATAGAAAAGGCGCACCCGGATATTTTCAATATCCTCTTACAGGTATTTGAAGATGGCATTCTGACAGACGCGCTGGGCAACACAGTCGATTTCAAGAACACGATTATCATCATGACGTCGAACATCGGTGCCCGTTTCATTCAGAAGAAAGGTACTTTAGGTTTCCAGGCAAACACAGATGCCTCGCGGGAAAAGATGGAAGAGATGGTGATGTCTTCGGTGAGACAAACATTCAATCCCGAGTTCATCAACCGTCTTGATGAGATTATAATTTTCGATCAATTGCTCGACGAAGAGCTTCTTGAAGTGGTTCAGCTTCAAGTCGATCTGATTAACCGGACCATGAGCAGGCATGGTTTTGAAGTCCGGTTAACGGATGAGGCGAAACGTTGGATTGTCGAAAAAACTTGTGCCGATCGATCCTATGGGGCAAGACCGTTACGCAGGGCGCTTCAAAAATACGTCGAAGATCCCCTTTCAGAGGCGCTAATTCAAGGCCAGTTGAGCAACTCTGAATTAGTTGAAGTGTTCTTGAGCGGTGATACTCTCGATTATCGTCCTATAAGCATCGAAGCCAACGACGACGCACTTCTAATTCACTGAAAGTCTGAATTGTTCGAGTAGTCCAGGGGTACGATCTCCCGCAAAACAAGCCTCCAGCGGGATTTCGCGCTTTTGGACTTTCGAATTTTATGGCTTATAATGCGCCGCTTTGCTGCGTTGAAGTTGGCAACGGGCCATTGGAAGACTGAATCTTAGTTCCAGTCTTCGACACGGTCGGCCAGGCAGTTTTCTTAAAGTTTTCTATCTCTGGAATTTTTATCACCCATAAGCTCCCCGAAGTTTCTGAGGCCCGGTAAGAACTACTGAGGGAATTGGTGCCTATGCACTTATATTGCGCGTTCCGGCTCTCCTTTTTGAGCCTCGTGGTTGGATTAGCAGCCTTTTTTGCGGTTCCCCGACTTGTTACCGCCCAGCAAACTCCATCTCAACGTCTGGTCGAATCCGTGGACGTGACTGGAAATAGACGCCTGCGTAAAGACGACATCCTGTATTGGGTTCAGACACGGCCTGGCGATGTCTACAACCCGGACCAGGTTGAGCGCGACTACCAGGCAATTCTTCAACTGGGTTTTTTCGATAAAACAGCAACCCGCGTCCTGACTGAAACTGGACCGCGCGGTGGCGTCGCCCTCATCTTCGAAGTTAGAGAACTTCCAATCATCCGAGATTTGACTTTTGAAGGGCTAAAAAGTGTTCCAGAGTCGGACGTGCTCAAGGCTTTTCGTGAGCGACGTGTCGGCGTTTCGAAAGAGAGCACGTACGATCCAGTCAAATCGCGAAACGCTATTCGCGTAATGAAAGAGCTGCTCGCTGCGGGCGGCCACCCAAACGCGACCATCGAAGAGCGAAAAGAAGATGTTTCGGCCACTTCGATTGCGGTGACCTACGATGTAAACGAGGGTGATCGAGTACGCGTCGTTGAAATTCAGTTTGAAGGTAATCAGGTGTTCAGCGATGGCGCCTTACGTGGCTCGATGAAGTATGTCAAAGAGGCCGGTCTGATCACTCGCTTCAAAGGTTCCGACATCCTCAATCGAGAAAAGCTCGATGTTGATCTGCGATTGGTTGATAACTACATGCGAGCAAAAGGTTATCTTCAAGCGCGCCACGGAGAACCTCGTGTTGAGAGTCTTGGACCTCGCCGTACTGGTTTCCCGGTTTTACCTCTACCGTTCCTCTCATCGGTTGACGAAGGCCTGCGCGTCACAATTCCCATCATCGAAGGCAAGGTCTACCGTTTAGGTGAATTCAAAGTTGAAGGCAACTCAATCTTTTCCGAGGCCCAGATTCGCGCAGTAATCGGTCTCGAGAAGGGCGATATCGCAAACGGTGAAAAGGTCAGTAAGGGCCTATTTGAAAATCTCAAGAAGTTTTATGGCGGGCAAGGCTTTATCGAGTACACCGCCGAACCAGTTCCCACCTTCAAAGACAATCCACAGAACCCAAATGAAGGAATCGTCGACTTCGCAGTCACGATCGAAGAGGGTAAACAGTTCACACTGCGACGTCTCGAGTTTATTGGCAATACTTTCACCCGAGATAACGTCCTTCGTCGTGAAGTGCTGATAAACGAAGGTGACATTTATAACGACAACTATTGGGAGTACTCAGTTGTTAAGCTCAATCAGCTTGGCTATTTCAACCCGATAGATAAAGACAAAGACGTAGACCGGCGCACTAACGAAGAGGAAGCAGCGGTTGATCTCGCGTTAAAAGTGAGCGAGCGTGGCCGGCAGCAGATATCTTTCAACGGCGGAATTTCAGGTATTGGCGGTTCTTTCTTCGGCTTAGAGTATTCAACCAATAACCTGTTAGGTCGCGGCGAAGTCTTGTCGTTTAACCTCGCAGCTGGTAATCGGCAGCGCTCATTTCAGTTTTCGTTTACTGAACCGTACATTAAGGACCGCCCAATCAGTGCAGGATTCTCGCTGTTTGCTTTCACGCAAAAGTTCTTTGGTGAAGGTACATTTCTTTCACAAAACTTGAATGCACAGCAAGATTTGATCAACTCGCAGATAAACCTGGCGGACGTTAATGAAGAGAACCTGTTTACCAGGGACTCTTACGGCGGTTCGCTCTTTGTTAGCGCTCCCTTGTCTGAGTTCTATCGCAAACGTCGATTCACTCAATTCTCGCGTGTCGGTGCTTCGTACCAACTCTCGCTTTCGAGCGTGAAGGATCCAGAGTCGAATACTAGTGGTAACTCCACGACGTTCATCCCGGTTATCTATAATCAGCCAAACATTCTGACCAGCCGCGGTACGCTGACGTTTACCTACGATACGCGGAACGCCAGCATCGATCCGACCAGTGGTCGAGAAGTTTCGGTAGGTGTTGGTTTGGCGGGGCTTGGTGGAGACGTTCGGACGTATCAGCCGACGATGTCCTATACGCAGTTTTTCCCTGTGCGCCGGAAGAAGTCGACCCATCCTGAAGTTTTCGGCTTCCGAATCATCGCGGGCACAGTGGGTAGTTTCGCAACTACTGCAAAGGTTCGTGACGCAAACTCGTTAGCGTTCGTCGACGGAGTCCCAATTTTTGAGCGCTACTTCCTTGGGGATGAGTTCACCATTCGTGGTTACAACGTGCGCTCGATCAGTCCAGTTGCGCCGTTGGATACCTACATTACCTCGCAAAACGTTGTAGCCGCTTCCAACCCTACAGGGCCGATAAATGCGATTCCCGGTTTACCCGCGTCAATCGCATCCCTGGGAACCTTTACCGGGGTCAGCGGAAGTAATGTCGCTCAATTACAACGTTCCTTTACATCCGTTGGTGGCGACACACAGCTCCTCGGTAACTTCGAATATAGAATACCGATTATCAGCGACACGGTTAGTATCGCGGCATTTGCTGACATTGGATCGGCCTTTAACATTCGATCGGGTAGCGATCAGCAGTTCTCGAGTAATCTTCTCGATGATCAGCCGTTTCTTTCGACCGTTGGTCTGGTTGCGTGCCCTCGTTTTGGCATAAATGCGCCGATAAGCCTGAGTTCGCTGGCGATTTGCAAGAATCCCACCCTTGGCTCGTCAAGCTATTTCAGTCTAGTCGCGCGTGATAATCGCGTCGTCAGTCAGGCAGAGCTTGAAGCGGCCGGCATCGGCGATATCGATCCTTTGACGCTGCTTCCCCGAGGATTCCAGCCGGTTTTCCTCCGCGGGCAAGCGCAAACGACCAGCGTCGTCCGTTTATCACAGAGCTTGTTCTCAAAAATTGGCGATTACCGGTCGAGTCTAGGTATGGAAGTCAGAGTTCAGGTACCGGTCATCAATGTACCGTTTCGCTTAATCTTTGCGTATAATCCGAATGCTCGGGAAGACCAGGTTATAGACGGTTTTCCATTCTTCTTTAATGAGAAAAAGAAGGTCATCCGCTTCAGCGTAGGCCGGACTTTTTAATCATTTGAGCCAACCATGGTGGCTAATGAGACAACTAATGTCTTTGTCCAGCCACCCCCACTTAAGGAGTTTTACAAGAAAGTTATGAAGATAGATCGTTTAATTGCTGCTATCGTGCTGTTGTCGACTGCCGCAGTTTTTTCAGCCTCAGCTCAACAGAAGCCAGCCGGCACCGCCGCTCCGGCGTCCCAGACCGCCACGGGTCCCGTCCCTGACAGTAAAATGGCAGTAATTTATTCGGACCTGTTTTTGGATCCTAAAGGCGGAATCGCCCGGTTTAGTACACTTCTAAATACTTTGAATCGCGAGTTTCAGCCGCGACAGACCGAATTGAATGGTCTACAGCAAAAGATTGCTGCGCTGCAAAAAGAAATTCAAGACACCCAAAATGTTGCTGCACCAGACGCGATTCGTCAGAAGAGCGATCAGCTGGCCCAGCTCCAGGTGGATTACAAGCGGAAAGGCGAAGATGCCGAAAGCGCCTACGGACGACGTCGTCAGGAAATCTTTGGACCTTTGCAGGTCGACATCGGAAAGGCCCTCGAAGCGTTCGCGAAAGCACGCGGCATCACTGTAATCGTTGACGGTAGTCAGGTCCCGATGGTTTACGCTGACAACAGCATTGATATCACGAAGGTATTTATCAGTGATTTCAATAGCAAGAATCCGGCAACGGCCTCAGTTCCGAACCCATAAATTTCGTTGACCAATAGCTGGAAATTTGAGCCTCGCTCAACGCGGGGCTCGATCAGCAAATGAATTATGAGAAGTTATCCTTCACTCATCCTTAGCGCACTCCTGGTAATTGCAGGTGGTATTTCCGCAGCTGCTCAGCGACCCGCTGCTCCAGCGGGACAACGTCCTGCAACGCCGGCACCTCAGACACCAACTCCGAGTGCTCCAGCCACCGCAACTCTTCCAATGAGTAAGATGGCAGTGATTTATTCAGATTCGTTTCTGGACCCCAAGACAGGGATTGGCAAGTTCAGCATTGCAATCACAAAGCTGAACGGTGAGTTCCAGAAAGAGAAGGATAATCTCACCCAGATGCAGACTCGTGCCCAGCAATTGACAGATGAACTCGGCAAACTGCAAAACGCTCCGGCTGGTACGCCTATTGACCAGCGCACAGTTCAAACTAAGGCAGATCAACTCGAGCAGCTAAAAAAAGATATTCAGAGAAAAGGTGAAGATGCACAGGCGGCTTACAATCGACGCCGCACTGAGATCTTTGCGCCACTTCAGCAGGAAGTAGGAAATGCCCTCGAGGCATTTGCAAAAGCTCGAAATATTAATGTCATAATCGATGGAACTCAGGTTCCGCTGCTGTATGCTGCAGATAGCATCGACATAACAGCCGCGTTCATTGCAGATTTCAATGCAAAGAATCCGGCAACTGCTGCTGCAACAACTCCGAAGTAACAAAGTAGTTTGATTGCTTCCCAAACGCGGAGGTGCGGCGTTGGTTCCGCGTCGCCGCGTTTTTTCTTTGGCTTATGGAAACTCTCCTAGACGCACTGGCGATCCAGAAACTCCTACCGCACCGTTATCCATTTCTATTGGTCGACCGCATCGTTGAGTTGGTGCCCCGCGAGCGTATCGTGGGTATCAAGCAAGTCAGCATTAACGAAGCGTTCTTCCAGGGTCATTTTCCCGGGGCTCCAGTCATGCCTGGTGTCTTAGTTGTAGAAGCACTTGCGCAAGTCGGTGCTGTGCTTGCATTGCGGGAAATCGAGGACCGGGATCAGAAGCTGGTTCTATTCACAGGAATAAAAGAAGCTCGCTTTCGCCGACCGGTTGTACCAGGCGATACGCTTGTTTTAGAGGTCACGGCTTTGCGCATCGGATCGAAAGTCCAACGCATGCGCGGTGAAGCCAAAGTGGATGGTCAACTGGCTGCTGACGCTGAGATCATGAGCATCGTCGCCCCTCGCGAAGCAGCCGATAAAAATCAGGGATAGCGAGGTTCTGTAGAGTACTTTTAGTAATTAACACCAGATCGATGTCTGCCGTTTCCCGTCAAACAACAATTCATCCCTCGGCCGTGGTGGGTTCCCATGCTCAAATCGGTGAAGGATGTTTCATTGGTCCATACTCGATTGTTGGCGAAGATGTTCAACTTGGCGATGACGTCAGACTCGAATCCCATTGTGTGATCGATGGCCACACATCCATCGGCTCAGAAACACACATATTTCCCTTTGTCTCTATTGGTCTCGCGTCTCAGGATCTTAAGTACAAAGGCGAGCCATCAGAAACAAAAATCGGTAAGCGCAACAACATACGCGAATTCGTCACTATCCATCGTGGCACCGCCGGCGGCGGCATGCTGACCAGGGTCGGTGATGATTGCCTGATAATGGCCCAGGCGCACATCGCTCATGATTGTTTGATCGGCGACGGCGTGATCATGGCGAACGCGGCAACCCTTGCCGGCCACGTGATCATTGAAGACCGGGCCAATGTTGGAGCGTATTCGGGCATTCATCAGTTTTGTCGTGTCGGTAAGGAAGCTTATATTGGCGGATACTCGGTCGTTGTGAAAGATGCCCTGCCTTTTGCTCTCACAGTTGGAAATCATGCCAAGTGTTACGGACTCAACACCGTCGGAATGAAACGACGGGGTTACAGTCGCGAAGCTACTGGCCAGCTCCATCACGCATTTCACCTATTGCTCTCAGCAAGACTCAATACCACCCAGGCTATCGAACGCATCAAGGAAGAGATCAGCGATTCGGCAGAAGTCGCAGACCTGCTTCAATTCATCGAGGCCTCCACGCGCGGCGTTACTAAATGAAATTCGGATTAATTGCAGGCAACGGCCGGTTTCCTTTCATGGTTCTGGAAGGAGCACGACAAACCGGAGCTTCGATGGCGGTTGCCGCCATTCGCGAAGAAACTGATCCGGAAATAGAGAAGCTAGCCGACAACGTGAAGTGGGTTGGCATTGGACAACTAGGTCGCATGATTCGATTTTTTAAAGACGAGGGTGTTGAAAAGGCGATCATGGCGGGTCAGGTTAAGCACATACAGATTTTTAGTCGAGCGGTTCCCGATGCGCGCATGCTGAAGGTGCTCCTAAGACTGCCACGTCGTAATACTGACTCGTTGATCGGAGCGATAGCGTCTGAGCTCCAGAGCGAAGGGATTGAACTGATTGACTCGACCTATTTTCTGCAGGACTCATTGCCGCGGGCCGGAGTGTTGACAAGACGAGAACCTGATCGCCATGAACGCGAAGATATCGAATACGGGCTCGAGATCGGCCGTGAAATTGCTCACCTCGATTTGGGCCAGACGATTGTGGTGCGCGGGAAGGCTTGTGTCGCAATCGAGGCGATGGAGGGGACGGACGAAACCATTCGCCGGGCCGGAATGTTGGTCCAAAAGCGTCTGACGGTGGTGAAGCTCGCGAAGCCAAATCAGGACATGCGATTTGACGTGCCAGTAGTTGGTATCCCGACGCTGAATACGATGGTCGAAGCGGGTGCAAGTTGTTTATGCATCACGGCAGGCAAGACCTTGATGTTCGATCGTGAAGAGATGATCCGTACCGCCGACAAACACAAGCTCGCCATCGTCGCCGCCTAGTTGTTCCTGGACCCATAAGTCGCGTTTCCAGGTCCCGTCAAAATTCCGAAGTTTTTTGGATGTCACAAAATGCTGACAACTGCTTGATCCTCGAGACTCACCCGACGCTACCGCGATTCGGTACTGACCTTGTTTGTGGTATTCCGTGGATCGCGTGTTACGTAACAAGAAGGCCAGAAAGGCACTTCAACGTGGGTGCTACTCAGTTCCCAGGACTGGATGCTTCGGCGGTTTGAGTCGCTTTCGGATCGTACGGTGAATTAAGGTACTTCTTTGCCGTCGCCTGCGCATTGTCGTAATCGATCCCTACCTGCAAAGCCTTGTTATATTCGGCAACCGCGCGATTACGATCTCCCTGCGCGTCGTAAGCATTTCCACGTTTGATGTGGGCCCAAACCTCAATCCATGAGGGTTTCAGATTCCCAATCAATGATGCTTCAAGATTATCGAGCGCCTGGGGCCAATTTCTCTGCTCAAGGTATAGCAAACCAAGGTTGTAATAAACCCATGAATTCGAGCGATCGAGCTTCAGCGCCGCTTCAAATTGTTGTTGCGCTTCCGCGTAGATGCCCTCTTTCATCTGCTCAATTCCACGTCGAGCGATTATCGATACGCGGAGATCATCCGACATCCTGAGAATCTTGTTGTTCGGATCTACGATTACCTCGATCGGTTGACCATTAGATTCAAAATCGAAATCTTCACTTCGACCCTCAACTCGCACGGTGGTTTGCTGATTATCACCTTCTGCTCTTAGCAATAACTCCACTGGCATTCGCAATGCTTCCAGATTCTGTTTCACAGTACCGCGAGTGCGAAACTTGCCGGCGCGAGTGCGGATGATTTGATAATCAACTGTGAATTCCGGTACACCGGTTCCTTCAACCCATTGAGCAAAAAAGTACCGCAGGTTTTCGTTTGTTACCTTGGCAGTCAACTTTTCAAAATCATCAACTGACGCGTTCTTGCCTCTGAATGTTTCAAGGTAGGACCGAAGTAGGCGGTCGAAATTGTCGCGACCAATCGTCTCACGGAGCATTCGAAATACCATCGACCCCTTGTAGAACACGATCGATTGATAGGCTGCTGACTGATCGTCGAGCGCACTTGGCGCACGTGCAATTGACGCCGTCTGTTCGAAGGTTAACGCGCGTTCCTGTTGCTCGCGTTGAGCGCCATCAAGTGGTCCAGCACTGAGGGTGGATTCTCTGAAAGCAAACGCGCTCCATTCGGCTAAACCTTGTGATAACCATGCATCATCAAACGACTTGAGACCAACGCTCTGACCCCACCATTGATAGGCAATCTCTCGCTCGATCTTTTCCTCGGGCACCGGACGTGTCGTGTCAAACATTTTTGCAGACAGAAAGACGATTCCGGGACCTGAGTACGTGTCGAGGCTTTCATCGTCGATCTGAATAAAGACCAGCTTGCTTCCGAACAGTGGTGCGCCATATTGTTTTGAATAGTATTCGAGTACGCGCCCCGCAAGTTCAGCGAATGCGTCGATCCGTTTCTCGTTGCCTGGCAAGGCGTAGAGCTGCAAATCGTAGCGACCAAAGCGAAGGTTCTTATTTATGTACTGACCCGCGGCGAAATTACCTACAAGAACGGGTTGACGGTGGACAAAGCGATAACGTACGACGCCATCTTTGGGAACAGGCTGAGCGACAACCGGATCATCGCTGGTTCCCGCGACCTGTAAACCCGCAGGTACGATCAGCGTGATGTCCGAAGTTGCGCGGTCAGCGGCATAATCGTGGAAGGGAAACCAGCGTGAGGCATACATCAAATACGAGCCTTCTTGCCCGACATAGGCCAGGCGCTTAGTCGCCAACGGCCCGCCTTCGGGAGAAACGAGGGCGCCACTCCAGCGCATTCTCAAAGTCACCGGAACATTTGCAGGAACAACCTGACCCAGATCAATTCGAACGCTTGGACCGAGTGCACCAACCCCAACCGGATCCTGGACGAATCCGGTCAGCTCTCTACCGTCTTTTTCGATGCCTTCGACCTTCAGCGATCCATTAAGCTCAAAAACAACGGATCTGGTGGCGTCCAGGGGAACGAGCGTGATGTCAGCACCGGCGCGCAACATATGTTGATCCGGAATAATCTGCGCTTCAATCCGATAATTCGTGACATCGAAACGGCTAGCTTGCGACTGGGGTGCCGGCTGCTGCGCTGAGCCTGTTGCGACGATAGTCAGGAGCAGAGCTGCCAGCGTGCCAGGGAAGATGGGCTTGATTTTATTCATGGCTTTTATTAACGGACAATTATATAGCCGTAATGACCTACAAAGTCATTCCCGGATGACCAACCAGCGAGAAGAGAGCGTTCGGAAATTACCGGTCGTTGATGGGTCGCTCGCTGAAGAACGCCGAAGGTACCGGTCTGCCTGAAGGGCTTCTTGCTCGTTTACGATTGTTTTGGATGGTTAGAACAGGTCCTCGGTTGGCTGAAATTCGGCAACAAGGAAAAGGTGCTGACCCTTGCTCGTTTACGCCCGGCTGAAGATTTCGTGTTGAAAGTCGGGCGTAGCCAGGGTCAGTACCGATTCGCGGTAGCGTCGGGTGAAGTCTCAAAATGCTGACAACTGCTTGGTCCTCGAGACTCACCAACGCTACCGTGAATCGGGTATTGATGACCTTAATACCAGTACTTCTGGCCGGTTGACTCTCAGTTTCCGCGGGGCTACATTCCAACCGCCAAGCGAGTGTCTAGAGAGTGAACGAATGCGGTAGATTCAACGTGCGCTTCACTTCTCAAATTGTCTTGGCAATCGAGTCACGATTTCTGCGAAGTCCCCAGCTTCCTGTTCCTCGCTCGATCCTAAGCAGCCAAAATAAAAGGAGTTTTGAATATGCTACGCGTCTCGAAGGTTTTGCTGACTATTTTTCTCGGTGCGCTTGTCGTTTTGCCCGGACAGGCACAGACCGCCCGAAATATCCGGGTAGATTATAAAGAGACAGTTCTCAAGAACGGTCTGCGAGTCATTACGGTTGAAGATCCTTCTGCACCAGTGCTGGCAATTTGCATTACTTACAATGTTGGTTCCCGTAATGAGCGGCACGGGCGGACGGGCTTTGCGCACCTCTTTGAACACATGATGTTCAAAGGTTCTGAGAATGTAGGTTCAGGCGAGCACTTTCTACTTGTCTTCAACAACGGTGGTAACATGAATGGAACCACCAACGAAGATCGGACCAACTACTTTGAAGCGCTACCATCCAACCAGTTGGACCTCGCACTCTTCTTAGAAGCCGATCGTATGCGAAGCCTTGCAATCACCAGGGACAATCTCGACAACCAACGCAACGCCGTTCAGGAAGAACGACGTCTTGGTCTTGACAACCAGGCATACGGGAAGAGTGGCGAGATACAACAGGGGCTGATCTACGATAACTTCGCATACAAACATACAACAATCGGATCGATGGAAGATCTCAACGCGGCCGGTGTTGACGACGTAGCAGCATTCTTCAAGATGTACTACGCACCAAACAATGCTGTTTTGACCTTGGTTGGTAATTTCAAGACGGCAGAAGCTCTGGCAAAGATTCGAGCAAACTTCGAAAGCATTCCACGACAACCCGATCCACCAACCGTAGATATGACAGAGCCACAACAAAAGAGTGAGCGCCGCACATCGGTTGACGATCAGCTTGCTCGTGTCCCACGCGTGGACATTGCCTACAAGGCGGTCGCCGGCAACACCCCGGACTTTTACGCTTTGCAGGTATTGTCAGCAGCTCTCCAGGGTGGGCAGAGCTCGCGCCTTTATCAAAAATTGGTAAAGGAAAAAGAGATAGTGACAAATGTTTTTGGTTTCATGGACGAGAAGCGCGGTGTTGGGGCGCTCTATACAAGCGCTACTTTGCGCCCAGGGATTAAGACTGAAGATGTCGAGGCTGCCATCTACGGTGAGATTGACCGTCTCAAGACTGAACCAATTGCTGACTGGGAACTACAGAAGGCAAAGAACACAACCCGGCGAAGCTTCATTACGAGCTTACAGAGTTCTTTGGCTCGCGCGGTAACTATGGGCCAGTACACCGTCTACTATAACGAGCCGAACCTGATGAATACCCGGCTCGATAAAGTTGCGGCAGTTACCAAAGAAGATGTGCAACGTGTTGCAAATAAGTATTTGGCTGACACTAATCGCACTGTCGTAGTCACAATGCCCAAGGCTCGATCTAAGAGCGCGACCGGCGCTTCCGGACAGTAAAAGGAGTTACGAGATGAAATTTACGAAACCAAAAAACATAGTAGCCGCAATCGCGTTTCTAGCCCTCGTCTTTCCGCTGACTTTGGGTCAGGCTTCCGGGCAATCAGTCCCTTCGAGCAAGGGAGTTGTTATCAAAGGCAAAGCGCCGGTTAACAAGAACATCCTGAAAGTAAAACTACCGAAGGCACAAGAATCAACGTTGCCTAACGGTCTGAAGGTTGTGTTACTGAATGAAGGCAAGATCCCGACCTTTAATATGCAGATGGTTGTGTTGAGTGGTGGATTGTCTGATCGTTCTGATTATCATGGTCTGGCCAACTTCACCGCTTCATTACTTCGCGAAGGCACAGCAAAGAGATCCAGCAAAGACATTTCAGAACAGATCGATGCGCTTGGCGCAACGCTCAACGCCGTGTCCGGGTTGTCATCCTTGACCTCGACTGTTTCTGCCGCCGGTCTGGTTGAAAACATAGACCAGACTCTCGACATCTTCGCTGATGTGATTCGCAATCCGACGTTTCCAAAAAGCGAAGTCGACAAGTACAAGACCCGGACGATCTCACAGCTGCAGTTGCAACGTTCGAATCCTCAATTCCTGGCGCAGGAACAACTCCAGAAGGCAATATATGGCAGTCATCCTGCCTCTTTGGTCGCGGCGCCTACTGAGTCTGTAAAGAAGTTGACGAGCAAAGACCTGGTAGATTTCCATTCGACTTATTACCGGCCCAACAATGCAATCCTGGCCGTTGTCGGGGACATCACGATGAAAGAGCTGTTGCCGAAAGTCCAAAAGGCATTTGGCGACTGGCAAAAGGGCGAGATTCCGGCGACCACGATCCCTCCGGCGTCCGATGCCCAGGGAAAGATCCTGCTCATTGATCGACCAGGATCCGTTCAGACAGTGCTTCAGCTTGGTAGTCTGGGTATCGAACGAACCAGCCCCGATTACTTTTCGGTACTGCTCGCTGACAAGGTGTTGGGTGGTGGTCCAACTGGGCGTCTGTTCCTGAATCTCCGCGAAGATAAGGGTTATACCTATGGCGCCTACAGCGGTTTTAGTCGTTCGAAGTATCGCGGCACCTGGACATCCAGTGCTAACGTGCGAACTGAGGTAACTGAAGGAGCCTTGAAGGAGTTCATGTATGAGCTCGACAGGCTGCGGTCTCAGAAGGTTTCACCGGAAGAGCTCGAGAAT
>DASROI010000223.1:0-2061 GCA_035646955.1 Pyrinomonadaceae bacterium | reverse complement strand
AAAAGGCTTGTGCTACCAGAGCCGCGCAGGGTTAGGTTTCTCATCCGCGGAGAAGGGTCGGTATCAGCCGGAGCGGTAACGATTGAGTGTTGCCCGGAATCTACAAAGGCTGGCAAGTTTTGGATGGAGTTGGCAACGATTGCCGTGCCCGCCGATTATGGTCTGGCGCAATATTACACTGAGGAAGCTTCCGGCCTTTTAAGAGCGCGTATTTCGCGGCCTGTAAGCAACGGGGCTGTAACTGTGACACCCTTGGTTTCCCGTGGTCGCCCAGACCGGCCGGACCGGACAAAGGTTGTATGACGCAGCACGGGATAAGCGCCAGGAGCGCTGAACGCAAAACTCACCACTCTTTGAACTCGCCAACGTGCTCGTGCGCCTCGATCACGTTGCCCGCATCATCATAAACCGGAATAACAGCACGATGTGAACGGCCGTAGAACTTAGCGTAGCTGCTGGAGCGGTTATACAGACACTCCTTGCTCAACTCGAAAATGCATCTACCATCTCAAGTTTGCGCTAATCTTTCGCGCATAATGTCAGCAAAATCCTTGCGGCTGGCTTCGGACGATTCAATAACTTTCCGAAAATCGTCCCAGCTCATTGCAAGCAATTCCAGGTCAGTCTTGGCGCGAATCGAAGCGTTTCGACGTGCTTCGGTCAGGAGTCCAATCTCCCCGAAGTAATCGCCTGGATGAAGGACCGCTAATATTTTCTCGCTACCATCGCGTTTACGCCGTATAACCTCTACTTCTCCAGAGCTGATGATGTAGAAACGGTCGGGTGCGTCGCCTTGTTCAAAGACGATCTGACCGGCAGAGTATTTGGTGGTCTGCAACTTGTTGGTCGTATCTACCAACACCTGTTTTGACAAACGCGGTAACGCTTTTGCCAGCCATTCGTCGAAGGTGGTCAGTGTAGATTGACCGGGTTTCCAGTCGACGGGACACAGTTCGCCTGTCCGCAGCCCTTGTAACACCCGCAGCGTCTCGTTGACGTTGCGCCCGACATCCAATTCATTGACGCTCATGTGGCGGAGAATGCCTTCCGGATCGATGATGAAAGTTCCGCGCAATGCCGCGCCATCCTCAAGAAGGACATCAAAAGCGCCGGACACTTGATGGCCAGTGTCTGCGATTACTGGATAATTTATATTCGCCAGACGTGGATCCGACTCGAACCACGCTTTGTGGGTGTAGAAGCTGTCTGTGCTGACGCCAATAACCACGGCGTTTTCGCGTTCAAAGTCCTTTTGCATCGCGCCAAACGATGCAATTTCTGTCGGACAGATAAATGTAAAATCGCGTGGATAGAAAAAGAGAACAACCCACTTACCACGATGTTGTGCCAGCCCAACCTTCTTTGGACCATACGCTCCTTTCGTCCAAGCTTCCCCTTCGAACTCCGGTGCAGGTTTACCGACTCGGACTGCCATTTCGTTCCTCCTCTCAAGTTTGATTTCAGATGTGGTTTCTCGCCAAGCGTCTCTGAAGTATTGCTTCGTTTCCCGCCAGCGCATGTTGGACTTTAGTCCTATTTGAAAAAGCACTGGGAAATCATCGCTGCCAATCTCAAAACAAAGCGATAACGGTTCTTTGAACTCGCCTTTGTGCTCGTGCGTTTCGATCACGTCGCCAGCTTCATCGTAAACGCGGATCACAGCATCATGTGAACGGCTGCCGTGCATCGCGTAGCCGATTGCATTGCTAACAGCTTCCGGCCCGTCATACCAGAGCCGACCGAATGGCAGTGCATCGGAAATTAGATCGACGCCGCGATGATCTTTGCGCGGACGGACTTCGTAAACGTGCATTGGCTGCATCGCTTGGTTAGGCACCCGCTTCGAGAATTACTACATTGTAACCTTCGGAGTCATGAACAACGACCCAACGAGACTTACCTGTAAGCTGGGATTTCACGATACGCTCCGCCCCGATTTGTTTGATGTAAGCCTTTAGATCCCTCACTTCCAGGAACACGACAGCTTTGTCTTTAGAAGGGTAGTTTTCAACGCCCTTCTTTTCCAGACAAAGAAAGGAATTGGTAGAGGATAGCTTGGTG
>DASROI010000222.1:0-4405 GCA_035646955.1 Pyrinomonadaceae bacterium | reverse complement strand
GTGCTTAATAAATGCCGTTTGTAAGGGATGCAGTTGGTCGCCACTCGCCAAGCCTTCGACGGTTGTGATCTCACTTCCGTCGTGAATCACAGCAAGTGCCAGGCATGAATTGACGCGCCGTCCATCTATAATTACCGTGCAAGCTCCACACTGCCCGTGATTGCACCCCTTCTTTGTTCCAGTGAGGTTCAACTGTTCACGAAGCAAATCAAGTAACGAGACGCGCGGGTCAAGGCGCAATCCGTAGTTTGATCCATTGATACGTAAACGCACTGCGACCTTTTCGATGGCTACTTGCGGAACGGTTGCTAGTGCAACGTTGGACCCCTCAGGATTTCCAGCAGTGAGCAATCGCTGGCTCAGAAATAGACTGGTGCCATCGAGCGCACCTCTCTGCAGAAATCCGCGGCGTTGGAGATCAATGGGTAACGGCGTTTCCATTCGTGGAGAGAACGCCTGAGGTCTTTCATCCATATTTGTTCACCTTTGAAAAGTTCATCTCTAACGCTAAGCCCGGCGAATAGAGATGCTAAACCGCAGGCCAGTTTCATTCTTTCTCTGTTTTGCTAAGTCATGGTCGGTTTTTGCGACACAGGACCACCACTTACCCGCAACCAAACGAGCACATCTCGGCGCACGGACCATTGGATAATTGTGAATTGAGGATGGGGAATTATTATTTGATCTTGCTTTAGTGACGGCTTATCAGTCATTAAGATCATCCACCACAGTTCCGCCAAGGAAGCGACCGGATGGTGCTCGGAACGAACTGGTTCCTTCTTACCTACAAAATTGCATTTTTGGTGATTTGTTCGGATGTATCGACGCCGCCGGGTCCGAACTTACTAGCCTGCTACCATGAATGCAGATTAGAATAGTCAGCAACAACAACTGAACAGCAGGAGGCAGCGGCAGATAGTGCGGTCAGATCCGATTCGCATCCTAAGTGTGGAAGACCATCCTGTCTTCCGAGAAGGACTCAGCACAATCATCGGCTCCCAGCCCGACATGCTTCTGGTTGCGCAAGCAAGCAATGCGATAGAGGCAGTCGCGGAATTCCGTCGCCACCGCCCCCACATCACCCTCATGGACCTCCGCTTACCAGGGACCAACGGTATCGATACTCTCATCTCTATTCGCGGCGAGTACCCGGACGCCCGAGTGATCATTTTGACAACTGCTGACAGTGATGGTGAGATTCAACGCGCCTTGCGAGCCGGCGCCTCAGGCTACGTTCTTAAGAGCATGCCGAAGAACGAACTGCTCGACGTAATTCGATCAGTCCACTCGGGACGGCGTTATGTCCCACCACAAGTAGCAGCTAGACTCGCTGAACATCTGGGCGAAGAGGACCTTACACAACGAGAACTTGAAGTGTTGCGCCTCATCCGAGACGGATTTCGTAACAAACAGATTGCAGATCGACTCGCAATTGCGGAGACCACTGTCAACTTTCATATCAAGAATCTGGTTGAAAAACTCCAGGCAAACGATCGAACACATGCTGTCACAATCGCCCTCCGCCGGGGTCTGCTGCAGATGTAACCAACCTTTGTCGCAACTCCATCCCTCGACTTGAAACGCTAAACATCAACCGAATGCCTCAATAACCTCGTTTCCCAGTTTGCATATTTATTGTACTCGTGGAAACGACACGCGAGTGTTGGGCGCGATTACAGTACCGCGAGCGAAGCGACCGGATGGCACTCTCAATTGTGATTCTAACGATCGCTTTGTTGAGTGCGGCATCCGGTCGCATCGCTCGCGGTACTGTAAGTGAGTGGCTCGCGGTACCGCACATCAGTATTTTTGCGGAGAGCATGATAAGTCCATCTTCAACATGGCGTTAACCTTGGGGTGTGCCACGTAGTTACTCAGAACCTGCAGAAAAATCTAGGCTGAATTCTGTGGTTAAGAGGGTATTCAGCGCGCCGTCTTTTCTCTATCTTTCGCACATCTTGAAAAAGAGAAGTCAAAACAACCAGAGCGGTCGAAACGCAGGCTGGTTTTTCACGCGACATTAGAAACATTCGGATGCGTATCGCGGATGTCAAGGTGTTCGTTTTACGAAGGGAGAGAAAGCGCCGTGTTACAAACAATCAATACTTCCGAGCATCTGGGTTGGGTTCCTACAACACCGGGCCGAGTTCTCAATCAACCTGGAACGTCGCAACGGACCATTCATAGCGTCCGCCCTCTGGACCGTCGAGGTTCATCATTCGACGACGTCTGCAACATATATCCTGATGCTGTTTCTGCCTCCAGCGACCTGCTCGCATGGCAAAATGTTCGGGTAATCGTTCTACGTCATCAATCTAACGAGATGACCATGCCGGCCTCCGAGAACCACTGCATTATTTTGAATATGAGTTCACCACTTCGTTTGTCTGCGCGAATTGGTAAGAGCAATTTCGAAGGTGATGTACGCGCAGGTGAGGTAGCAATAATCCCCGCAGGCACCGTTTGGACCTCTCGTTGTGATAGTTCCCGACCACGAAATGAACTCTTACTTTTCTTGCGTCCACTTTTCGTGCAATCGACCGCGCGTGAACTGGGAATCACGCAGAACGTTCTTCAATTGAATCCGCAGATTGGTCTCCACAGCAAACACCTTCTCCACATCGGATTGTCGTTATTGAGCGAGTTGAAAGAACCTAACATCACTGGCCGGCTGTATGCTGACTCCCTAGCAACAGCGCTGGCGATGCAGATGATCCGATGTTATAGCGGTCTAGCACACGTCCAGACCGGAAATGGGGGCATGGCTCCTCATCGTTTAAGAAAAGCCGTCAACCTGATCGACGAACACCTTAGTACAGAACAAGAAGGTCGCATCGCTCTTCGAGTAGTCGCAAGAGAGGTTGGTATGAGCTACTTCCATTTCTCACGCGCCTTTAAGCAATCGATGGGCATGACGTTGACGAATTACATTGCTGAACGCCGGATTGAGCGCGCCAAGAGATTGATGCAGGACACGGCCTTGCCGATTTCAGAAATTGCTTTGCGCTCTGGTTTCTCCAGTCAAAGTCATTTCACAACTTCATTTCGACGCTTCGCCGGTATCACACCGCGGTCCTTCAGAAAGGGAATCTGACCGCTCAGAAGTAATTTAAGAGTGAAGTCGCAAGATCTGAATACTGGAAGCAAATTTACGAAAGAGCATATCAGGTCAGTTGAGTTAAAAAGACAATCAAGATGAGACCCATTTCAACGGGGCGTGGCGTCTCAGATAAAACCCTTGCGGGCCAGGTTGAAGGGCTCCATGACTCGCAAGGGATTTTTTTAGTTTGGAATATGTTTTTGACAATCCAACTCAGATTTCATGTTAACAGACACTCTCAGTCGCCCTCTCACCGATCTCCGAATCTCCGTAACTGATCGTTGTAACTTTCGTTGTAGTTATTGCATGCCGTTGGAGGAATATACCTGGGCTGAAAAGAGCGAAATACTTTCATTCGAAGAGATCGCCCGATTGGCCAGATTGTTTGTTTCGCTGGGAGTCACGAATGTTAGCCTGGACACTCTGGACCGAGCGAAGTTTAAGAGGATAACCAAACGCTGCAATCTGAGTCAGGTGCTGGCCGTCATCTTCGAAGCAATCGCGCAAGGTTTGCAACCGGTTAAGATAAATGCCGTGGTGGTGCGTGGCGAAAATGAACACGACGTAGTCCGCCTCGCTGACTTCAGTCGAAAGTACGGCTTTGAAATGCGATTTATCGAGTACATGGACGTTGGCAATGTAAACGAATGGACCAAATCGAAGACCGTAACGAAAAAGGAGATCCTCAGTCTCATCAACGAGCGCTTTCCCCTGGATAAGACCACCAGAACGGTCGATGGGCCATCAGTTAATTACAAGTATTTGGATGGTCAGGGAACAGTTGGAGTAATAGCCTCGATCACTGAGCCCTTTTGTTCAAACTGCACACGCGCTAGGATTACTGCCGGCGGCAAGTTGGTCACATGTCTCTTTTCGGCCCGCGGTCACGACCTGAAAGAATTCATGCGAGATGGCGCCACTGACTCAGAACTGCTCGGGAGAATTCGGAGCATATGGCGTCGCCGGACCAACCAATATTCTGAGAACCGAATAGAAGATCGTAAGTTGAACGTTCTCTCTAAAACGATCAACGCTAAAAAGCTCGAGATGATAAGCCTCGGAGGTTAAGGTCAATGCTTTCGATTGAAGAGTCACTGCAACGTTTCGAAGAGCTTCACGGTGATGTTTGCCCTGGTCAGATACTCGGGGTTCGCATGGCGGTGTTGGGCTGTAAGTTGATCGGAATCGAAGATCCAAGAGGGCTCGATCGCAAGAAGCTGGTTGTCTGGGTCGAGATTGACCGGTGGCTCGCGGATGCAGTCGAAGTCGTAACGGGTGCGCGACTCGGTAACCGAAATCTAAAGT
>DASROI010000221.1:0-2277 GCA_035646955.1 Pyrinomonadaceae bacterium | reverse complement strand
GTCTGGTTGTGGCCACCGAGTTATTTACAAATGGGACACCAAGCTGCTGGAGATTTCCAAGATAAGAAAAATTTCTTTCTTTAAGCGGTGCGGAAACAGAAGGATCGACAATGGTCGCATCGATTCGTCCGGTAATCAGCGCCTGAACGCGCATAGGCTCGTCTCCAACAACTAAAAAAGTAATAGCATCTCGCTTTTCGTCGAGCCCGAAATGCTTCAGCATGAGAAAAGAGGCAACATGCGAGGAGCTGCCAAAACCGCTGATGGCAAGTGTTTTACTCTTGAGATCTTCCGCCCGTTTGATTTCAGGTTTGGCCCATACGTCATAGGTCAGGAGATTCGTGATCCCGAGTATCATAATTGTGTCCGCGCCGCCGGCAGCGGCCGAGGTCACCAGGACAGCTCCGGTCGAACCAATGGGAGCCGATTCCGACACAATCGCTTGGATCATCCGCACTCCTCCGGAGATGAATACAATGGTAGGGTCGAGACCGTTTTTTTTGAAGAAACCCAACTGTTGAGGCACCCAGAGAAAGGCCATCTCATTACGCAGGCTTGAGTGGCCGATCACTACTTTTTCCAGTTGTTGGGCCGAGGCGGCGCTCATATCCCAGATCAACACGAGCGCCACGACGAAGCCTAAAATTCTCTGATCTCGCCGCATAGTCTTTCCTGTAGCGGGATAGGTACTGTGCATTGAGTTCCAATGTCAACACGCCTGCAGACCGATCAGACGCCGTTTGCGGGTTTGTTGACAGAGAAAATTGCGCGCTGATATAGCCGTTAAAGTGTGCAAGGGGCAGAACTTCTGCGGTAGAGTAGTACAACGATTCGGATCCGCCGAAAGCTCTGCGTCAACTCGTTGATGGAGGAAAAGTAATGTCCAGCGTGCTGTTACTGAGCAATCAGGACGTGGAAAAGCTCTTAACGATCGAGGACACGATCCGTGCTTTGGACGAGGCTTATCTTGAGCTGGATAAAGGCCAGACGGCTAATCGCCCTCGCACCTTTACGTTTTCACCCACGAACACTGGCCGTTTTGTCGCGAACACGCATGAAGGGATTATTCGTGCCCAGGGTGTCTACGACATTCGTGTAGTGACCCATAGTCGGCCGGACCCGACGATCGATCCGACCCGGGTGAACTATTTCCATGGGGCGCTAAATTGCTCGCTCGATATGCTCTACGACATCCACAGCGGGGATTTGCTGGCGATCATCCATGACGGCTACCTCCAGAAGATGCGCGTTCAGGCAACCAATGCCATCGCGGCGCGTTATATGGCAAGAAAAAATACCCGCAGCATGGCGCTGATCGGTTCCGGCTGGCAGGCGAGCGCCGCCATCGAATCCATGCGCTTTGTCCGGTCCATAAAAACGGTGCACGTATTTAGCCGTAGCGAAGAGAATCGAAAAAGTTTCGTTCAACGAATGCGGTCGATCTACAAAGATATGAACATTCAGGACTTCGCTACCGCGGAACAGGCCGTACGCGGCACGGATATGGTGGTTGCCGCCACCAATGCCAATATTGCGGTTTGCAAAGGAGAATGGATCGACAAGGGAATGCATTTAACAGGAATCCTTCCCTATGAATTTGACCTGGATTGCTACCGTAAGGCGGATTACATCGTCATGTTCAATCGGCTTCACGGTCGAGACTATACGCTGCGGCGCGGGCCGGAAGAAGAACCGTTGGATATTCCACCCCATGCGGAACTCTTACGAAACGCGCCGGAGATCGCGGACCTGGTCTCGGAAAAAGTGCCAGGGAGGATGAGCGAAGATCAAATTACCATCTTCGCCAACGGCGGACATGGCTGGGGTCATGACGGTGGTCCAGGCTATGGGATCCAGTTTACGGCGATGGCGAAGTTGGTTTATGACTTGGCTAAAGCAAGGGGTGTGGGCCGTCAACTTCCGCTGGATTGGTTTCAACAAAATGTCAATTCTTAAAATACCTTGGTTGGTTTCATTCAACCGCGGCAGGTGACGTGATAGTCTGCGCTGGAAATTAGATTCCTAATGCTCGTTGCATCGCGATCGTGTACGCTCACCTACCAGCCATTGCCATAATAAAGATTTGACCCTCTGACGCCCCCATCGCTTAAACAATGCGCTTTATGCCGCCTGGTGTTGTCAATCAAGAAGTAGCGTTGGATCCGACCCGGCGTTTACTTCCAACCTCACTCATCGTCCATCCGCCGACCGCAGTCGATGACCAAGCGTCTGTTGTCACAGCACACAGACTGCAAATTCGTTTTGATAGGAACAGCC